>NZ_JCACKG010000026.1:0-26158 GCF_059505265.1 Myxacorys chilensis
GTAGATACGCTTAAATCTTTTGTGCTTCTGTCCGAACTAAAGGGGTCACTTCAGGTGGACACCTTGGCTTGTTTAAATTGATAGGTGTAGCGACGGCGTTCAGCCCGTCTAAGTTCATCACTTTATCCTGGTCGGACTAAAGCAGCACGGTTTCCCGTCGGCTATATTGATTCGCTTTTGCGTAATCTCCTAACGAGCAGCAAACCGATTTCAGGCTACCCAGGATATGTTCTTCGAGTTGGTCGTCACCCATCTGTCGAGCAAGAGTGAGCCGTTGCTCATAACACTCAATCGCTTCAGCCGACCGCCCCGATGCGTCGTAAAAAACACAGAGACTGGCGAGCGCTTGTTCTTGCGATCGCGCGTCATTCAGTTCCTTAGCTAGGGTCAAGCGCTGCTGATTGTACGCAATCGCTTGGTCATGATCACCTAACATGTAGCACGCATTAATCAAATTCCGCAGCACTTGTGCTTCAAGGCGCTGATCGCACAGGGTTTGAGCCAAGGCAAGTCGGTGTTGATAATATGCTATCGCTAAACTGTAATCGCCCTGGGCATAAAAGGCATTGCCTAAGTTCTTCAGAATTTGTCCTTGAGCTTTGACATCGTTTAGTTGTTGCGCGATCGCGAGGGCAGCTTGTTCACACCCGATCGCGCAGTCTGGTTTATTAGCTGCCTTGTAGGCTAAACCCAAATTGTTAAAAGCCGCCATTTCCCCCGCTCGATCCTGGAGGTGCTGAGCCAACTCAAGACTCTGCTCCTGATATTCAATCGCTTTTGCGGAATCTTTGAGATGACGGTAGGCATTGCCCAGTGTCCCCAATGTGCTCACGCGGTGGGCGTAACTTTTAAGCCGCTCTGACGCTGCTAGGCTGTGTTGGGAGTAGTCAATTGCCTTACTGTAGTCACCCAAGCTGTAGCAAGCAAAGCCCAGATAACTGAGCGTCGTTTCGGCTCCTGCTTGATCTTCTAGTTCCCAGTAGAATAACTGCGCTCTTTGCAGGGTTTGCACAGCTATTTGAAATTGTCCCTGCTGGTAGTAGTCGATGCCTTGGTTTAAAAACTGCTCTGCCTCAGCTCTGCGGTCGTCATCCGCTGCGATAGAGCTAGGCAGATCGGGGACAACGGGCGAATTAAGAGTATCTCGTTCCTCAGGTGGAATGTTACTCCCTACTTTATAGTCATCCTGGTAGTTACTCATCTCTAAACACCTACTCTCCTTCTATGTCCTGAGCAGTTCTAGAACATGACATCCAGAGTTTAACCTCTTTCTAAAGAGGGGTGTTCAGTAGAATTTCAGGTTTTATTGAGTGATCTTTCAGAATGTTGGGCTAAGTTGCGTGGGAAGCGTTAGTTAGACAACCTCTTTCCAGTTTTACAATTAGCCCTAACCATCCACCCCCATTCCCTATTTTCTTTGTTGCGCCAACCAATCCAACATCAATCGATTGACAACATCGGGACGTTCATCGTGAGGACAATGCCCTGTGTCAGGAATGGCAACAAATTTAACATTATGCGATGTCGTTAGCGACTGATAGACCGCAGCGCCAGCGATCGGCGTCCACGGATCAGCCTCTCCCCAAAGCACCAAAAGCGGCTTCTCAATTCGCGGGAGTAGCTCGGTAGGTCGTGGACCCGCAGGAGCCGTCAAAATAGCGGCAAAAACCTGCTGAGCACCCGGATCGCAGGAAGGGGTGTACAGCAACTCAACAAGTTCATCTGTAATGGCATCTGGATCGCGATAGACCTGCTTAAGGCTGCTGCGAATTCTTGCTTTTTGCCGAACCCGATTGAATAGCCAAGGACCGAATTGTTTAGAATTCACCGCTTTCGCAAACGTCTCCATCACTAACCGGAGCGGCAGACTTAGCTCTTCGGGGCGGTGATTAAGTCCTCCAGCCGGGTTCAGCAGAATACCCCCAGCAGCGATTTCTGGATGCTCTGCTAGAACCATCAAACAGAGCAAGCCTCCGATCGAATTTCCCGCAAAATAGGCGGGCTGCCCAATCTGAGCGCTCCAAAAATCTTTGATTAGCTCAACCCAGAGTTCGACCGTGTACGCGATCGCAGGTTTTGCTGACCCACCAAATCCCAATAAATCTAGAGCAAAGACCTGATATCCTGCTTCTGCTAGAACCGGAATATTTTTGCGCCAGTGCCCAATCGACGCCCCAAATCCATGAATGAGCACTAGGGGACGCCCACTTCCTTGCACGGTGTATTGGATTTGATGACCGTTCCACTCCCAGATCATCTTCTCAAGAGTAAGCGGAGTTGGAGAGGTTAGCTGCTGTTCAGTCGTCACAGTTTTGTATGAAGTTTTCTAAAGATATCTTCATTATATATCTCTCCATCGGCAGCCGATTCACCGCGAATGTCGTAAATGAGCGGATTAGATTCTGTTGAAATTTAATTCTTAAAGCATTGCTGGATGCCTCTGTTATGTCTGCTGCCCAATCTGCTGCCACTGCGTAAGCTCTATTGTCAGCATCGTCAGCATAGAAAACGCCTGTGAAGAGATCGGCTCTGCTCCACAGGCGTCATAATTCTGCTTCAGGCTTTCGGTTTAGTGGTGGTGGTGTCCACCATGACCATGATCGTGATCATGACTGTGACCATGAGCGTGATAATCGTGAGTATGAACCGCCAGTGCAGGATTCACCGCGATCGCTTGTTCAGATAACAGAGCTTCGATCTGAGGATGTGCCCAGTCTGCGGTCATTTGCAGAAATTCTGAATTGTCATTGACACACGGCATTTGAATGTACGTGACGTCAGGATGCTTGCGGCGTAGTCCGTGAATAATGTGATCTACATCCAGCAGCGTTTCGTGATTTTCGGTCGCAAAGCCAATCGGCATAAAGATTAGTGCTTTTGCGCCCACCGCGATCAGATTCTTAGCGGCAAGGTCAGCATTTGGCTGAGTCCATTCAATCAAGGGCGTTTGGTGATTGAGCCAGCCCACGGAGATCAGTGGATAGCGGTAGATTAAGCGATCGCGCACCTGATCGTAGAGCGCCTGACTTTCTGTAATGCCCGATGTGAATCCTTTTGCCTTGTGCGGGCAACCATGATTCATCAAAATAATGCCAATTTCTGACGGCAGAAACGCTTGCGCTAATTTCTCTTGAATCTGGTCTTCTACAAGCTTCGCCATCAAATCAAGATACTCAGGCTTATCAAAAAACGATGGAATATAGCGCGTTCCCTTCAGCCAGTGTTCTTCTCCATCGTCGGCTAACTCGGCTAGGGCTTTGTTCACTTGCTCGACTGCAATTCCGCTCGTAAAGATCGAATCAACGACTAGCAACGGATAAATGAGCAGTTTGTCAAACCCTTGCTCTTTAATTTCAGCAAGCACTTGGTTAGGCAAGAACGGCTTACAGAAGTTAAAGGCTTTAAAGACTTGGATGCGATCGCCCCACGTTTCTTGTAATGCCGCTTCAACGCCTGCTCGCTGCTGCTCAAAAATAGCATTGTGCGGTGAGATAAAGTGATCGTGCTGATGGCTCCATTCATGCAGATCGAACATCGCCAAAAGCTTAGCCAAAGGAGGATAAATCCAGGTCGGAACTGGGGCAAACTTGGCAGTTAATAAGTTAAGGGCTTGCTCGTTGTAATTGGCAAAGTCCTCGTAACTTTCGACTTCACCATAGCCCATGAGCAGAACAGCAACTCGCTCTGTTCCTGCTGATGCTGTATCCGATTGATGCAGTTTTTCTGGCGTTGCAACCACGTCGCGTTCCTCGTTTTCTTATAGCTAATGGAACTCCGCAGAACCTTTTGTGTAGTTCTAAACGTTATCCGTTTACTACGCTAACATCCCCTACCAGGGGATGGGATAGGGAGAAAATCTTTTGTTATTAAAATACACCTGGAGAAAGAGGGGATAGAGTTAGGATCGGTATTAACGATGAAAATAGTAATCTGTCCAGGAATGCACTCGTCAGAATTAACAGAGAAGTTTGTCGCGAGTTTGGACAGACCTGAAGAGGAGTTTCTGATTTTTCCAAGCGATCGCAGTCCTGTCTATTCTCCAAAGCACGTTCTAGAGTTCCTCCAATCCCGCACTCCGCGCTCTACACCTCTAATCTTCATTGGATTTAGCGCTGGAGTTGTGGGCGCGATCGCAGCCGCTCATCAGTGGCATACCCAGGGCGGGATCATTCGCTCCCTGATCGCAATTGATGGGTGGAGCGTTCCTCTGTTTGGTAACTTTCCGATCCATCGTCTTAGCCACGATTACTTTACGCACTGGAGTTCTGCGCTACTGGGCAGCGGCACAGATAGCTTCTACGCCGATCCTCCTGTGGAGCATCTCGATCTGTGGCAATCGCCTCAAACTGTCACAGGACACAGGGTATCTTCCAGCAAATATCCTGCACGCCTCACCGCCACCACCTTCCTGACGACTCTGCTCGATAACTACAGTCGCGACCTTTAGCCTCTGCCAAATTTACAACCTGTGATTTGGTTAGCATTCTATGACGCGATCGCATCTGCGTTGTATGGCTCTATCTTCAACCCTTTCCGCGATTTTGCTGACGGCTAAGCCCACATTTTTGGGGTTTCTCTGTACCTTATCCCTCGACAGGAATCGTAATCAGCACTACACTAAAACCTTATCTACTGCATCATTAGATACAGAAAATTAGATACAGAAATCTTCCATCTTCAATAGCTTTGGTGAGGTCCTCCCAGTGCAGTTGCAGCAACGATCGGCGGTTCAACGGGTAACGGGTGCTTTCGCATTAATGGATAGTTTGCGGCGGCATGGCGTCAAACATATTTTTGGGTATCCTGGCGGTGCAATTCTGCCAATTTATGACGAGGTATATCGCTCAGAAGTGGCTGGGTTTGTGAAGCATATTCTCGTGCGGCACGAACAAGGCGCGGCTCATGCGGCAGACGGCTATGCACGGGCAACGGGAGAAGTAGGCGTTTGCTTTGCCACATCAGGGCCGGGCGCAACGAATCTTGTGACCGGGATCGCAACGGCTCACATGGATTCCATTCCAATGGTGATTGTGACCGGACAAGTGCCACTCAAGGCGATCGGCAGTGATGCGTTTCAAGAAACCGACATTTACGGGATCACACTGCCGATTGTGAAGCATTCCTATGTGGTGCGCGATGGCCGAGATATGGCGCGAATCGTTGCAGAGGCCTTTTACATTGCGAAGACGGGCAGACCGGGGCCTGTGCTGATTGACATCCCTAAAGATGTCGGAATAGAAGAGTTTGACTACGTTCCAGTCGAGCCGGGATCAGTCCGTTTGCCTGGCTATCGTCCGACGGTGAAAGGCAATCCGCGTCAAATTGGGCAAGCGCTGAAGCTGATCCGACAGTCAGAACGTCCGTTGCTCTACGTTGGTGGCGGCGCGATCGCCGCAGGGGCACATGCTGAAGTCAAAGAATTAGCCGAACGCTTCCAGCTTCCGGTGACGACAACGCTGATGGGGATCGGCGCGTTTGATGAGCATCACCCGCTCGCTGTGGGTATGTTGGGAATGCACGGAACGGCTTATGCTAACTTTGCCGTAACCGAGTGCGATTTGTTGATCGCGGTGGGGGCACGATTTGATGATCGCGTGACAGGTAAACTGTCCGAGTTTGCCTCGCGTGCGAAAGTGATCCACATCGACATTGATCCCGCCGAAGTTGCAAAGGTGCGGACACCTGATGTGCCGATCGTTGGTGATGTTCGCCAAGTCCTAACCGATCTGTTAGAGCGCAGCAAAGATGAAGGCGACCCAACCAATCCAGATCTGACAAAAGCTTGGTTAGCGCGAGTCGATTCTTGGCGCACCGACTACCCGCTAGAAGCGCCTCAATATCCGGGAGTGTTGTCTCCTCAAGAAGTGATTGCCGAAGTGGGGCGGCAAGCTCCGAATGCTTACTACACAACGGATGTCGGTCAACATCAGATGTGGGCAGCCCAGTTTTTGAAAAATGGCCCGCGTCGCTGGATCTCCAGTGCAGGACTCGGCACAATGGGCTTCGGTCTTCCGGCAGCGATGGGCGCGAAGGTTGCTGTTCCCGATGAGGAAGTAATTTGTATTAGCGGTGACTCCAGCTTCCAGATGAACTTGCAAGAATTAGGAACGCTGGCGCAACATGGCATTCATGTGAAGACCATGATTATCAACAATGGATGGCAAGGCATGGTGCGCCAATGGCAAGAAGCGTTTTACGACGAGCGCTATTCCTCGTCTAACATGCAGGTCGGCGTGCCCGATTTTGTGAAGTTGGCCGATGCTTATGGCGTCAAGGGCATGATTGTTGAGTCGCGGGACGAACTGAGCAGCGCGATCGCAGAAATGCTGGCTCACGAAGGAGCCGTGTTGATGGATGTTCGAGTCAAAAAAGATGAGAATTGCTATCCTATGGTTCCGACGGGAGCAAGTAATGCTCAGATGATCGGGTTGCCTGTGCGCCCAAAACTCGACCAGGTGGCAGAGCTTGTGTATTGCAGCCATTGCGGAGCGAAGAATGTTTCGACTCACAAGTTCTGTCCTGACTGCGGCACGAAAGCCTAATTGAATGTTGACTGTTGGGCCTGGTGCAGTGATTGTTGCACCAGGCTTCTTGCTAAGTGTTCTTTATCTGCTGCTGTACAGCTTTAAACCTGGGCGGCTGGTTGAGGATAATATTACGCTTTGTAGCCGTAGCGCTTCTAGATCAAGCTCATGTTCTAGTCAATGCGGCACTTCGTCATGAATCACTCCTTAGTTCCACAACTTAACAACGATTTTGCGTTTAGCGGCGACGGCTTCTCGTTGCAGAATCTTGAGTACTGCCAGTTGCTCATAGTTTCCAGTATCCATTGCTAGGCAAACATCACAAAATTGACGAATGCTCTCCTCATACTCCGTTCGCAGCCATTGCATCATTGAAGATTCGGGTGCAACCAAGCGTGTACTGGTTCTGAGCAAGGCTCGCGAAGGCAGAGTGCATGATAAACGGTTTCATGATGAAGAAGCTATTGCCGAAAGTGACCAGACGAAATTCCAATCGAGGTGGACTTAGGCCAACCGTTTTATAACTCCACAACAATAACAGATTCGCATAAGAGGGAAAATTAGTCTAAATTGCGCCCGGTCAATTCTACGAAGATGTCTTCTAGATTGGATGGACGCGTCATCATTCCCGTTTTATCAAGTTGCTCATTTAGATACATATTTGCATCATCGACTGTAGGAAAAAATTTGTAGTCCCAACGATCTCCACTCTGTTTCATAACTAGCCCTTCACCGTGTTTCTGACGCAGATCTTGTAGCGTTCCTAATTCAATTAATTTTCCGTTATCTAGAATGCCGATGCGATCGCATAAATATTCCACTTCATCCATATAATGCGTCGTTAGCAACATCGTCATACCTTGCTTGTTGAGATCTCGAATGATTTCCCATAGACGGCGACGAGTTTGGGGATCAAGCCCTACCGTTGGTTCATCTAGAAACAAAATTTCAGGCTGGTGTAATAAGGCTCTAGCAATTTGCAATCGCCGCTTCATGCCGCCCGATAGTGTTTTTGCGATCGCATCTCGTCGATCGATCAACTCCATATAGTCCAGCCAGCGATTAATATCATGTTGTCGTTGCGCTTTGGGAATGTGATGCAGTCGCCCGTGGTATTCCATGTTTTCCCAAACAGTCAGATCGCTATCAATGCTGACTGCTTGCAGCACTACTCCGATCCGTTGTTTGACCTGCGATCGCTGACGCATCACATCAAAGCCTGCTACCTGAATCAAACCATCCGATGGTTTCGTCAACGTCGTCAGCATCCGAATTGTGGTTGATTTGCCTGCTCCGTTTGGCCCTAACAGTCCAAACATTTCTCCCGCTCGAATCTCAAACGAGAGACCATTGACCACGGGGACTGTACCATAAACCTTGTGAACATTCTGAAGCGAAACCGCGACTGTCATTGACTCTATAACCGAAATGTATCCCCTGTTAACAGTATCGCAGTCTCGCCTTAAATCTCTACGTCTCAGGAGGGCAATCGGGGCTGATGCCATGCGATCGCAGCCATTCTGCTACCCCTTGATCTCATACACCTACTGATTTGGAGATTTATTGATTTAGAGATTTGCGATCGCGACCGGATTGATCTCCTCCGCAGTCTGATAGCCGAAGACCCGTGAGTAAAAATAGAATTCGCCGTCTAGCGCGCGTTTAATATTTTCAGCTTTACGAAATCCGTGTTGCTCTCCTTCAAACAGAACATAGGCAACGGGTAATCCTTTATCTCTTAGCGCGTTTACCATCATTTCGGCTTGGTTGGGCGGCACGATTTTATCTTCGTCTCCTTGAAAGAAAATCACCGGACACGATAAGCGATCGACCGCACTGATCGGCGATCGCTGATCATACAACTCCTTCTCGTCTGGATAGACTCCAATTAATCCATCTAGATAGCGCGACTCAAACTTGTGCGTGTCTTCTGCCAACGCTTTGAGATCGCTGACGCCGTAGTGACTTGCACCCGCTTTGAACGTATCTCGAAACGTCAAGGCACACAGCGTTGTGTATCCGCCCGCACTGCCGCCCGTAATCACTAAGCGATCGCCATCCACCTTCCCCTGCTCCGCAAGATATTTGGCTCCATTTGCGCAGTCATCCACATCCACAATGCCCCATTGCCGCTTCAGGCGTTCCCGATACGCGCGTCCATATCCCGTGCTGCCGCCATAATTCACATCCAGAAAGGCAAAGCCGCGACTCGTCCAATACTGAATGCTGAGACTTAACGACGCCGATGTTGCTGCCGTCGGCCCACCGTGACTTTTAACCAGCATGGGAGGGCGTTCACCCTCTGGCGCAGTGTAGTCCTGATTCTTGGGAGCGTAATACAGGGCGTGAGCAGTCAAGCCATTCTCAGTCGGAAACTCGATTGCTTCGGGAACAGAGAGATACCCTGAATCAATTTTTAATTCGCTAGCCCGACGCAACACCTCGCATTGCCCAGTTGATAAATTGAGTCGAACGATCGCGCTTGGCTCAGTGGGTGAACCTCCAACAAAAACCGCATGTTCTGCGTTGACGTGCAACCCGGCAATGCTGGTATAAGGCGTTGAAAGATCGCTTAGCTCAAGACGGTTGAGATCAAGACTTGCTAATTGGCTCATGCCGTTTTGAGTGTAGGTGCAAATTAAACGGTCGCGATTCGCAAACCCATACGTTGACATGCCAAACACCCACAATGGCAGCCCAAATTCGGCCTCTTTTGGACACAGCGCTTCGATTTCTCCATCCGTCGGATTCCAACGGTAGAGGTTCCACCAATTTGTGCGATCGCTGACAAAATATAACCTGCCATCGGGCGACCATTGGGGCTGAAAAATTGACTCGTGATCCCCCGCAATCTTTTGCATCTCGGTAATGGAGCCATCCGCTTGCACCTGACCAACCCACAGTTTCGTTTCATCCCAGGGCATATGCGGATGATTCCAACTAATCCACGCCAGCATAGAGCCATCAGGACTAAGACGCGGGAAAGCGTAAAAATCGCTGCCGGAAATGAGAACGTTTTGATCCCGTCCATCCAACGGAACGCTGACGATAGTATTGATTGCTTCTCGATCTGCAACGGTATGATCTTCTCTAACACAAATTAGTTGTTCTCGGAATGCATCAACTATTACGTCCGCATATCGGAACGCCTGTTCAGGTGTTATTGGAAGAGGCGCTTCTGCGGTGAGCGCATTGTTCAACTCTAAAGGAATCGCCTGACGATAAAGCCGTTGATCAGAAAAATTAGAAAAATAAATCACGCGATCAACAACACCAAAAGCACCGCCGCCGTATTCATGAACACGAGTTCGAGCATTAAACGGTGCGGGTGTCATGTCAGTTATTTCACCATCTGGCGTTCTCCGAACAATGACATTGCGTCCGCCTTCTGTAGGACGTGATTCACCCCAATAGATATCCTGACCATCTAGCTGAATTTGTCCTAGCCCAATAGAACCTGCAACAATCAGATCGGATGTGATCGGCGACTTCCAAGCGCCGTAGGGAGCAACCTGTGAACTAGTCATATGCATTCTCCAGATAAAATATTAAAGGTAGAAAATAGGGGCAGAAGCCAACGACAAATCCCACCTTTGGAAGATCTGAGATCCTAAATTTCCGAGAGGTATTGCCGCCCAAAATCGCATCCTACCTTGAAAAATCGTGTTACAGTTAGGGGTACAGGGATGAAGATCGGTTTACACGTTTGTTTTTCTGAAAACTCTCACGTTTAGTTCCATCTAGGCTGACAGGTTGGTTTTTCTTAAGGCAGGCTTTTTCCAAGATCTCCCATCTCTACACTTTCTGCTTCTGGAGATTCATTTCAATGTCGATTTACGTAGGTAATCTCTCCTATGAGGTTACGCAAGATGATTTGACCGCTATTTTCGCAGAATATGGTTCGGTCAAGCGAGTTCAGCTTCCGATGGATCGTGAGACCGGTCGGGTGCGTGGTTTTGGGTTCGTGGAGATGTCATCCGATGACGAAGAAACAGCCGCGATTGAAGCCCTAGATGGTGCAGAATGGATGGGTCGCGATATGCGAGTCAACAAAGCGAAGCCCCGTGAAGATAATCGTGGCGGCGGCGGTGGAAACCGTGGTGGCGGCGGTGGTCGCAACGGATACTCTTCTCGCTACTAAGAAATTCTGATGAAACTTAAAGTTGTCCTACTTGGGTATGTGCTACCTGAAGTAGGGCAGCTTTTTTAGTTTGTATTATTTAATTTATTTGTACTATTTAATTGACGGCATGAGAGCGCGGATTGAAGACAACATTTTGTTTTTACACCATGAAGATGTGCCGCCTTACAAAAAGGGGGGATCGGTGGTGCGAAATAGCTATTTTTGGGCGTTAAAAGCGATCGCTGGACGAGCGAGCCGGGGGCGCGATTGGGAATACGAACCCGAAGTTTGGTTTGCCCTAAAGCGCATGTTGCTCTCGTTTATGGAGTCAGGCTATCTAGGATTGTCGGAGACGCAGTTAGAATTTTCGCCCGATGCAGAAGAAATTCCAGACGTGTTGCGATCGGTCTCGACTTGGCTATAGCTAACCTGGCAAATAGCTCTAGTTTCTCCGGAATCGAACGATCCATACAATAGGTATCGAAGCTGATCAATGGGGTTACAACAGCGTCAAATCAGGAATCTGATACGCCGTTTTTCGGGTTTAACGTTGGTGTCGTTGAGTCGGAATTTTAATCGTGAATTGAGTTCCCTCTGCGGTAGAAATACAGCTTAAGTTGCCACCGTGTTTTTCAACAATGACTTGATAGCTAATTGATAGTCCTAACCCTGTTCCTTTGCCGACTGGTTTTGTTGTGAAAAAGGGTTCAAATAGACGTTTATGCACGCCAGCGGGCATCCCAAGACCGTTATCCGCAATGCAAATTTGAATCCAATCCTGAGATAAATGTGTTGTGGAAATCTTAATCTTGGGATCGCGATTTAGCTTGCCATTGTCTACTGCTTCTTCTAATGCATCGATCGCGTTAACTAAGATATTCATAAATACCTGATTGAGTTGTCCCGCTAAGCATTCTATAAGCGGTAGATCATCATATTGTTTGACAATTTGAATTTCTGAACGTTCAGCCGTTTCCTTCAGACGGTTTTGCAGAATCATCAGCGTACTATCAATTCCTTCATGGAGATTGACCGCTTTGACGTCGGCCTCATCCATGCGCGAAAAATTGCGTAATGCCCGCACAATGTTTTGAATTCGCTGAGCACCTACCCGCATCGACGCTAATACCTTAGGCAAATCTTCCAGAATGAACTCTAGATCGATCAGCTCAAGTTCTGCTTTCAGTTCTCCGGTTGGCGAGGGCAACTGGCGTTGGTAAAGCTCTAGCAGTCTGAGCAGATCTTGGGTGTACTCATTGGCATGAGCCACGTTGCCGTAAATAAAATTGACTGGATTGTTGATTTCGTGAGCGACTCCAGCAACCAGTTGACCCAAGCTCGACATCTTTTCTGTTTGAACCAGTTGGGTTTGAGTTTGCTGGAGGTCTTCAAGCGCGATCGCAAGTTTCTGCGCTTGAAGCCGTTGTTGAGCTTCAGACCATTGCAGCGCCGCTTCGGTCTGTTTGCGTTTGATGCCTAGCGCCAGTTCGTTCGCTACAAATGTCAACGCATCTACCATTGAATCAGTCAGACGTTGGCGCGTGAAAATGGCGGCGACACCCAGCACTTCACCATCGATCATCAGCGGAAAGCCTGAAAATGTAGTGAGCCGCGCTTGATGAACCCAAGGTTGATCCTTAAACCACAGACTGCTTGAAACGGCATTTGTGAAATACGGTTGGCAGTCTTGGGCAATCAATCCAATGATCGACATTCCAACTGGAATGCGAGATTGGCTCAGATCACAGCTTGTCAGGTCGCCTGCGATCGACTGTGCCTGCAATTCTAGAACTTGTTTTGGTAACGCTAGTGTCCAAATTTGGACAACGGAGGCGTCGAGGTAACGAGTCATTTCATCTGCACAGTGTTGCAGCATGTTGACCAAATTTGTACTGTGCGTCAGGCAAGAATCAATGCCTGCTCGAAAAGAGACTAGCTGGAGCTGTTCTTTGAGTGATTCTTCCGCATGCTTGCGCTCGGTGATGTCTTCGTAAGTGCCTAAGATGCCAATTACGCCTCCTGTTCTATCTCGCAGCGGAACTTTGCTCGTATCTGCCCATGTTTCTCGATCTGCCTGCTGAGTTTCGATACTGTGTAATTCGGGCATGCCCGATTTCATAATTCGGCGATCGCGCTCTTGAAACCCGTCGGCTTCGTGCTTCTTCCAAGGCAGATCGTAATCTGTTTTCCCGACAATCTCGGCGGGCGATCGCAGACCTGCTACTTTTGCAAAGCTTTGATTGCAGCCTAAGTAGACCGATTTGCGGTCTTTCCAGAAGACAAACTGAGGCAAGCAGTCGATTACTTGTTGGAGGATTTCTTGGGACTGACGTTTTGCTTCTTCGGCCAGTTTGCGATCGCTAATATTACTCTGGATCGCCATGTACTGATAGGGAATGCCCTGAGCGTTTAAGAACGGCACGATCGTCGTGTCTACCCAATAGAACGTTCTATCTTTGGCGCGGTTTTGGATTTCTCCCGTCCAAACTTTTCCTCCAGAAATCGTTGTCCACATGTCTTGAAAGAAGGCTTGCGGATGATAACCAGCGTTAAGAATGCGATGGGTTTTTCCGATTAGTTCTTCTCTAGGGTATTTAGAGATTTCGCAAAGCCGATCGTTAATCGAAAGAATTACGCCTTTACGATCAGTAACGGCAATAATAGTAGATTGATCTAAGGCGAATTTAAGATCGGCAAGCTCTTTTTCAATAAGCTGATGTTCGTGTTCGATAGGAGCGCTTTTTAACAGGAATTGATGGGTGTGTGTGGAGACGGTTTGTTTGGGTAAAGCAGTCTCCTCTCGCTTGAGAATTAATCCTCCGACTCTGCCTGCTGAATCATGCCAAGGCGAAATTTCAGACTTAATCCAAACCTTACTGCCGTCTCGCCGCTGCACCTCGTTTTCCATAAACGCTGAAGTCGAGGTGTTTAGGCAGCGCTGGTGAGTCTCTCTCCAAGGATGGGGAGTGTCGGGAAAAATATCGTAATGCGATCGCTCGATTATGGTTTGATCACCCAGTTCATAGGTATCGCGCCAGCGCTGGCTAACCACTAAATAGCGCATGTCTCGATCGACCATTGCGATCGCGCAAGGCATTTGCTGAATCAGCAATCGAAGTAGCTCATTGCTTTTAGCATCAGAGTTAACAGGAAGATTGTGTAGCATTAAACTCGCCTATATCCAAGGGAAATTTCACCAGCAGATATAGAATTCCCGATAAACTTAACAATCTCCCTCTAAACTATCTATCGAGAGGATGAAATATCTTGCCCTCAGTGGGTCAACAAACGTTCTACTCTCCCTTCTCGATCTATTTCGTCTCCATCCAGTTCTTGCCAGCATTTACTTCTACTAAGAGCGGCACACTCAGCTTAACGGCAGCTTCCATTGTGGTTTTGATTTGCGATCGCAGATCCTCTAGCATATCGGGTCTGACTTCAAACACTAATTCATCATGGACTTGCAGTAATAACCGAGCGGGATAACCTTTGAGAAGTTGGTGCAACTGCACCATTGCAATTTTGATAATATCGGCGCTTGATCCTTGGATCGGAGCATTCGCAGCCGCACGGAGCAGTCCAGCATCAAACTGATCGCGCAATTTCAGTTTGTCAAGCTGAATGTCATCAGGATTCGTTCCTCGCATTCTTCGGAGAGATTCGGTGGCGAAGTTAAAGTATCGACGGCGACCTTTAATCGTCTCGACATAGCCGTTGGCGATCGCTTCTCGCTGCATTTGCTGCAAGTAATCAAACACGCGAGAGTAGCGATCGTTAAACCGTTCGATAAACAGTTTGGCATCGCTCGGTCTAACGCCCGATTCCCGCGCAAATCGTTGCGCTCCCATGCCGTAAATCACCCCGAAATTGATGATTTTTGCCAGCCGTCGTTCTTCCGAAGAAATGTCTTCTTTTTCGAGCAAGAGCTTTGCCGTTAAGGTGTGAATGTCCTCGTTTTTCTGATAGGTTTCGAGCAGAATCGGTTCTTGACTGAGGTGAGCCAGAATTCGCAGTTCGATTTGCGAGTAATCTGCCGCAATCATGCACCAGCCTTCTTCAGGAATAAAGGCTTTGCGGATTTGCCGACTAAACGCCGTTCGGATGGGAATGTTTTGCAGATTGGGATCAGAGGAGGATAAGCGACCCGTCGAAGTAATCGCTTGGTTAAAGTCGGTGTGAACGCGACCCGTTTTTGGATGCACCAGCTTTGGCAAGGCGTCTACATAGGTCGATTTCAGCTTGGACATCGTGCGGTATTCCACGATCGCATCCACCACCGGATGGTCGCCTTGCAGCTTTTCTAAAACTGCCGCATCGGTGGAATAGCCTGTTTTGGTCTTACGAGATTTCTTCCGATCGAGTCCTAACTTTTCGAAGAAGAGCTCGCTCAATTGCTTAGGAGAACCAAGGCTAAATTTTCCGCCTGCAAATTCGTAGGCGCGTTGCTCGATCGCGTCTAGATCTTTCTCCAGTGACTTCGAGAACTCTTGCAAATAGTCTTGATCGATTCGCACTCCAGTTGCTTCGACTTCTGCTAACACAGGTTCGAGCGGCAGTTCCACCTCCAGCAATAGATCATGCAGTTGTGGCGTTGGCTCAAGATCTGTCCGCAGCTTTGGTACTAAGTTGTAGGTCGTGTAGGCATCGATGCCGCAATAATCTGCCACTTTGGAAATGGCGATATCTGCGATCGTTTTTCCTTTAGGAACTAGATCGGTATACTCCAGGGCTCGAATGCCAAGATAGCGATAGCCAAGGTCGCTCAGCTTGTGGCTGCCTTCGGGATTGAGGACATAGCTTGCTAACATCGTGTCAAACACGACGCCTGCTAGATCGATGCCTTGAAAGCGCAACACCAACCGATCAAACTTGGCGTTCTGCAAGGCTTTAGGATACGTCGCACTTTCGAGAATTGGTTTTAAGGCATCTAGCGCTGTTGCTTTATCTAAGTTCTTGCCGTCCATGTGCTTGAGTGGAATGTAAGCAACCGCATCCATTTCAGACCCCCAGCAACAGCCAATTCCAACGAGGTCTGCATCGATTGGATTAAGCGCATCGGTTTCGGTATCCCACGCGACTGGAGTTTCAGCGTTGGTGTGAGCCTTTAAAAGCGTGACCAGTTCACTCAGCTTTTCGGGTGTATCAATGATTCGAGGCGCGATCGCAACGGGAGTAAATTGCTCTGCGTTCTCAGTATCTTCTGCACTAAAGAACCAAAGATCGTCGCTTTCATACTGGATAATCGGTGGTGTTCCAGTTTCTGATGCGGCTTGCGTTACACCTTCTGTTTCAGAAAGTTCGGTATCAAGTTCACCACTAAGTTGTCGTTTCCACTTCTGAACTTTGTTCAAAAACGATTTGAATTCCAATCGTTCGATCAAAGGCATGACGATCGCTTCATCGAATCCCTGAAGTTTACACGCTTCAAGATTCACGTCCATCGGCACGTCTAAATGAATTTGCGCCATCCATTGTGAATGTCGTGCATCGTCCTGTCCGGTTTCTAGTTTCTTCTTGACTGCGCCTTTGATCTCGTCAAGGTGTTGATACACATTTTCTAGCGATCCATACGTCGTTAAGAGTTGAACCGCCGTTTTCTCGCCAATTCCTTTTACACCGGGAATATTATCAGACGCATCGCCGCACAGCGCTTTGAAATCGACAATCTGAGACGGCAATACTCCCAGTTTTGCTTTGATCTCTTCAACACCAAACTCCTTGGGTGGTGGCGCTCCTCTACCATAGGTGGTACTCATGTAGAGGATTTTCACCTTCTCGTCTGGGTCAACCAACTGGAAGAGGTCGCGATCGCCGCTTAAAATCTTGACGTTAAATCCGGCCTTGCTGGCCTGTCGCGCCAGCGTCCCAATCACATCATCTGCCTCGTATCCTGGCGATATCACAATCGGCAGGTTCATCGCCTTGAGCAATTCCTGAAGATTGTCTAGGTCGGGCATGAAATCTTCAGGCGTCTCAGGGCGACCCGCTTTGTAAGTCTCATCGGCGTCGTGGCGAAAGGTCGAACCGCCGAGATCAAACGCGATCGCAAGATAATCGGGTTTCTCTGCCTCGACCGTTTCCAGCAGGGCTTTCAGAAAACCATAAGAAACGCTCGTCGGGATGCCGTTTGAAGTGCGTAAGCCACCGTCACGCCCTTTAGCAAACGCAAAGTAAGCACGAAACGCCAAAGAGTGACCATCGACAAGAACGAGTTTGTGAGACTTAGAAGATGTTGCGCTCAAAATAGACCGGATCGAAGGGGACAGACTTCTATTTTAGCGAGGGATAGGTGGTGTACAGTGACTTTTTATTGGGGCTTTTTCCAGCTCTTGGTGAAGTTGGCAATTCAGGTAAGCTGAAATCCAGAATTTACGTTAGGCAAATTTGAGATCGCACCCGTTTTCACCAAAAGTTGGAAAGAGCCTCAGTAATCCGTCGCTTACAAAAACCTAAAAATGCGACCAAGACTTGAAAATTATAACAATGTCCCGCGTGGCGTCATCTTAATCTCTAAGGCATTTCTGTGGATTGGTAGTATCACTTTAGGTGTTTCGATTCTTATTCTATTGCTAGGTTTCGTATTCTTGCTCGATCTAGAGGAAGTGAATAGTATAGAGCGTCCTGGATTGTTGTGGATACTGTCTCTTATGCTTGGTGTCCCAGGAATCTTGCTAGGTCTAATGAGCACTATTTCCAGTTTTGGACTTAGAAAGATGCAGAAATGGGGCTTATGGTGTAGCTATCTGACTATGATGATGTGGGTATTACTCTATACTGTGTTTCCAGGGATTAAACTTTCCATCACCACACCGTTTGGCTTGCTCATTAATCTCATCTCTTTGACAATACTATTTGTCGAGATTTATCTAACGCGAACCTATTATCGATATTTCACCCAACGATAATTTCTACGATCGTGCCAATTTGCGTACCTCACATAACTCATCCACTTTGCCTACTGAGAGGGTTCGTAGCCGAGATAGACGCGATCGCTGATTTATCAACGTAGATGCTGAGCTTCGCTTTGCTAATTCTACAAATGGTGAATAAGCATTGTGATGAGAAGTGTTGCTTTGAAACTGACCGTTAGATAGTTGTTTGGCACTCCATCAAGCCGCTAAAAGTAAAGAGTTGCTATGAAATGTTAGGAGTTGAACCGTGAGTACACAGCAGGAGCAGCCAGATGATATTGTCATCATTCCTTTAGAGGACGATCAGCAAGATGCAAAAGTGCTTCGGGTAGATGGCAATCGTCCGATTGATAAGAGCGATATTGAGGTAGAGTATGTTTTGCCGATTGATGGCAAGCGTCCGGTCGTTGCTGATAAGATTGAGGTGCGCGACACGCTTGAAGTGGATGGTAGTCGTCCGATTACAGCCAATACGTTAGAGTATAACAAAACGCTGGGAATTGATGGCAATCGCCCCATTGATCCTAGCAATTTGGATATAAAAGAAGTTGTCCACGAAGATGGTAGTCGCCCGATCGCAGCGGATAAAGTTCAAGCTCGCAAAACGCTCCCTGTGGATGGCGATCGCCCGATCGGTTCAGATAATCCGGCGGAAAAAATGGACATGCTTCGAGACTTCATTGACTAGGCTGAATTGACCAGGCTGACATCAATTCCTACCCATTGGCTTTTTAGAGCAATCATCTTAGGAGTGCTCTGATTTAGGCATATCCTAAGTGACGGTTGATCGCGTTTGCTCTTAGTGGGGTTAAGCGATTCCTTCGGAGTTCCGCTAGGGCGCTAATCGCACAATGGGTCGGAAATGAGTCAGATACTACTTGCTAATAATCTGAACGAGCCTTTTCGGACTGCTCTTTATCCGACTTTCGGAACTTTTGCGAATACGATCGCTCTTGCGGGTTCCGCCTGCCATCTCATACTCGCGGCTATCGTTGCCGTATTTTGCACAAACGCCATTCAGCAACTGATCGAGCAAGTCGCCCATGCGTCTCTCCATTGCGTCGATTTCTAGCTTTGCGGTATCGATCTTGGCAAGGGCGGTATTGTAGTCATTTAATTTGATTTGCAATTGCTCGATCTGTTCCTCTAAAACATCAACATTGCGATCGCTGCCGAAGTCCATTAAGGGGTCGATGGATTTGAGCTTCAAGATCCGGAGTTGACCTTTGTCGAGAATGCGAGAGGTGCGTTGTGCGCGTGACATAGTGGGATGCTCCCGTTGTAGTAGTGTCTAGCGTTAGTTTGGCTTGTGCAATGCAGAAGGTGGATGAGTGAATCGCGCAAAAACGTGTGTTTCTTTCGAGAAGATTTGCAGTCGCGCTTCCTAGTTTTCCGCAGCGCTTGAGTGTGAGCTAGTAGGTTCACTGAAAAAGTAACGACGTTCGTGACGAATGAGACGACATTCGTCACGAATGGAACGACATTCGCGACGAACGTTGCGGGATTCACGAAGAATGTCATCCCATTCGTGATGAACGAGACGACGTTCGCAACGAACGAGACGACATTCGTGACGAACGGGACGACATTCATGGCGATGTAGAGGATGAGAGTGTGAGCTATGGATATTTTGACGGGGAGTATAATCCTTCGGAGCGTGGCAAAGCCAATCGCAGTCGGTTTATATAATTGAGAAGCATTCTGTAGCCCAATATCTTATGAACCCAGCAGTTTCCTTCCAAACCGTGATCGAATTCGTTGAGGCCCTCTCAGAAGATGAACAGGATGAATTGTTCGATCTCATTCAGAAGCGGCGAGTGATGAAACGTCGGCAGGAAATTGCTCAAAACGCAGAAAAGACAATGGAAGCCGTGAGAAATGGAACAGCGAAACGAGGGACTGCCAACGAAGTCATGGCAGACATCTTTGGGGATGAAGAATGAGAACGCTAATCTTTGACGAGAGTTTTCGTCGCGCCCTTAGAAAACGAGGGAAGAAGCGACCAGAACTTCGAGTCAAAGTCACTAAAGTCCTTTCCTTGCTAGAAGTCGATCCATTCAACCCATCTCTTAAGACCCACAAACTTCAAGGTGAATTAGAAGGGCTGTGGTCTTGCTCGGTTGAGTACGATTGCCGGATTATCTTTCGATTTGAGGCATTGGAAGAGGAGGAGGAAGACGCAATTGTATTAATCGATATTGGCAACCACGACGAAGTGTATTAGCGATACCAAATTCTGTAATCTTTCAGGAACTGGCATATCGAAATGGAAGAATTAAGTTACAACAAAACTGTAATTGTCTACCTGTAGCTTATGGATGCTTTCACTGGGGCTGCGATCGCGAAACTGGCTTTTGATGAGTTTGTCAAATCTGGAGCGGGAGAAATTGCAAAGAAAGCGGTAGGAGGGGCGCTCGAACAATTGCGATCAACAATTAAAGCGCGGTTTAAGGGTAAGAATCAGAAGGCGGAAGCAGCGATCGCTAAAGTTGAACAGGAGGGATCACCCGAAGCGCTGAATAAACTGTCTGTGTATTTAGACGATGAGATGGATGATGCCTCTTTCGCGCAGACGTTGCAGCAGCTTGCAGAGCAGATTACGAATATCCAAAATACTTCGGAGCGACAATATAACAACTACGGACGCGATCAAATTACGATTGAGAACATCACAGGCAATCCTAGAATTGGCGGATCATAGATGTCGCGACGATACGAAAACGAAGGACGCGATCAAATCCCAATCGAGACCGTTCACGGAAATGTGTATGTCGGAGAAACTCGATCGCGGCAACGCCCTGGTCGAGAATTGACATGGCTGAAGGAGATTCAGAAAGAAGTCGAAAAACAATTAACGGACTCCCTACATAATCGTGTTTTGATTAATCTTGGCAAACAGCCGCAACTAGGACAGGTGCGTCGGCTTTGGGATGTTCGGATCAAAAGCGGTCAGAAACCGATCGAAGCGATTTCACCAGACACTGAAATTTTGGAAGTGTTTGAGCGATCGGACATTGCAGGCAAACTCTTGATTCTGGGAAAACCGGGTGCGGGCAAAACCACAACCTTGCTGGAACTCGCTAGAGATTTGATCAAAAAGGCACAGGAGGATGTGATCGCGCCGATGCCCGTGTTGCTCAATTTGTCGTCTTGGAATGATTCGTGTCAAAGCCTTGAAGACTGGATAATTAAAAAGATGGCGACAGGTAACAGTTCTGCAAAAGCAGGTTCCGCCTTAAGCAAGCGGTGGCTAGAGGCTCAGAAGCTACTGCCGATGCTCGATGGACTCGACGAAGTCAGACCCGATCTTCAGCCTGCGTGTATAAGTGCCATTAATCAGTTTCTCAACAGTGAGTGCCGTCCTGCTTCGATCATTGTGTGCAGTCGCCGAGAAGAATATGAAGCGCATTCCGAAAAGCTTCAATTAAACGGAGCTATTCATTTACAAGAACTAACCAACGCTCAGATTGAAGCATATCTCGTGCAGGTGAATCGCGCTGCACTCTGGCAAGTTCTCAACACAGATTCGGAGTTACTAGAACTCGTGCGTCAACCGTTGTTACTAGATGTTACCTTGACTGTTTATAGTGGAGAACTCGCAGAACGCTGGAAATCCCTACAGTCTACTCAGGAACGGCTTGAGTTTTTGTTAGATGCCTATATTGAGCAAATGCTACACCAGCCCCCTACCATTCAAGTGTATGATGCCAAAAAAGAACCAACTGTAAAGCAAACTCGTCAATGGTTAGTGAGGTTAGCAAAACAGTTACAAAGTGAGTCAGAAACTGAGTTTTTGATTGAGAAGATGCAGCCGTCTTGGCTAACTAATGTTCATCAGAAATGGATTTACAAGCTGCTCGTTGGGCTGCTTGTCATAACACCGCTTGGTCTAATTGTAGTGACACTTAAACTAAAATTCGGGCTAATTATTGGAGTAGCTGCTGTACTTATATACTCACTGGCTACTGAATTAAATTATATCTACCCCGTTGAAAAAATCAGAATTTCACAGGGGCAGAGAATTGAAAAAGCAATGCACCAATTGGAGGAAGCAATACGAATATCTGAGAGAATGAAAGATGAATTTAAAAATATAGAAGAACTTAAAGGGTTAGAAATTGAAGGATTAAAACAGCAAATTCAAGAGTTGGACTATGAAAATGAAGAGATGAGACAGGAACTTGAAACTTTTAGATTTCAATCTATCGTAACAGTCACTGTAGTAATCATAGCTGGAATGATAAGTGCTCTGATTGCTGGATTGACTAATGGACTGAATAGTGGACTATATATCACCTTTATTATCTTCCTAATCATCGGGCTTGGTACTGTACTAGAGCCTGTCTCAAAAACCGAAATTGAAACTCGCCTTTATCCCAATCAAGGCATTTTTACCTCTTTCAGTAATACGCTCATTTTGCTTAGCATCTCTCTGCTTGTCTCTATTCTTGCTTATATCGCACTATTTCTGCTGCTCAACCACACTTTGACTAAAGAAGAAATTCAATCATTCATTTCCCTACTGTTCTTCTTTTTAGCTTTGGCTAGTTTTACTATGGGCGGTGGATTAGCTAGCGTTCAACATTTCTCACTTCGTCTCGTCCTCTTTCTCAGCCGCGCCATTCCTTGGAACTATGCCCGCTTCCTCAACTACTCCACAGAGCGCATGTTCCTCCAACGCATCGGTGGTCGCTACCGCTTCATCCACAAACTCTTACAAGACCACTTTGCAGGAATGAAGGATGAGGGATGAGGGATGAAAAGTAGTTCAATACTAGACAAGGTAGGTTGGGTGCGGAGATAAGGCTAAAACTAAGGTAAAGAAAGCGTCTAGGTTGAACTATTACTATGCAAGTAAAAGACCTAACAACTGAAGAACTCAAAGCATTAATTCGAGAAACTGTACTGGAGGCAATCGAAGCATTTCTCGACGATCCTAACGAAGGCAAAGAAATGCGACCCGAAGTTAAACAACAACTGCTTGAATCTCGTAAGCGCAGAGCAAACGGTGAGCGGGGAATCCCTGCTGAAGAAGTCGCAAAGCGGTTTGGGCTGACTTGGTAATGAGTTACACGGTTGAATTTGAACCTGAAGCAATCAATGATCTCACTGATCTCGGTGAGACAATCCGAGAACGCATCCTCACCAAGATCAATTGGCTCTCTGGTAATTCTGACCAGATTAAACCATAGGCTTTAACAGGCGACTTGTCAGACTTCTTTAAGCTGAGAGTTGGCGACTATCGAGTTTTGTATGATTTCAGTCGCACAGAGAAGCTGATCACGATTATTCGAGTCAGGCATCGAAAAGAAGTCTATCTGTAACCTCCTTCCCAATACCTGCCCTTACTACGCCACCGTTTAGCGCTAATCGCTCGTCCAAGTCATTAACGATCCTTTTCTAATCTTCATCCATCTCATCGGCTCTCAAATCTCCAGGCTCATTCAGCATCTCTGGAGTCACCGCCGGATTCTCAACAATCTCCCTTGGATTACCTTCATAACCGCCGCTCTAGACTAAATCCATCGGATCAACGGTGTCTTGTTCAGGCTTAGCGGGTTTAGCGTTCGGCTTCTTGTCTTCGGGAAGACGATCAGTAGGCTCAGGCATAACAGTTCCTCGATAGCTCACCTGATTACGGTAGAAGAGCGATCGCAGAAAGACGCCTCTCCAAAGACGGAAGGACACCCTAAACCACGTCAGGCTACTGCCCCAACATCGACGGCTCTAACCAGGCAGGCACATAATGACTTGACTTGCGGAGTTCTTGATCCAACGGTTTGTAGTGGGCATCTTTCTCCTGCACCAGCGCCCAAAAGTTTGCAGAATGATTGAGATGAATGGTGTGACAGAGTTCGTGAACAAACACATATCGCACCAACGGAGGAGTTAGAAAAAGAAGTTTGTAATTCAGGCTAATGTTCCGGTTTTGAGAGCAGCTTGCCCACAGCGTTTTTTGTCCCCGAATTGCCGCTTTATGAAACGGCAGAGCCAACTCCTCGCTCACCGACCAGAGCCACGGCACAAGCCGCTGATAGGCTTTGTGCATCAACCACTGCTGCAACAGAGACTTACAGGCTTCCTCATTTTGCGTGTTGCCCCGAAGAATGAGCTTCGTTTTGTCTTTCTCGGTCAGCGTTAGACGAGTCGTTGCTGTTGCACAGTACTCAACCAGCCAAAGCTGATCGATCGCCCGCAGGTTCAGTTGGGTCGGCAACCCATGAGAATGCTCTAGCGCTAATTGTTGTCGCTGTTCTTCGAGCCGCTCAATGGCGCGCTCGATCCAATTTTGCTTGTTGTGCAGAATTTCTGGAATCCGACTGCGATCGAAGCCTTGGGGAACGATCACTTCTAGTCCACCTTGGACGGACATCTTAAGACTCACGTGTTTCGCTTTAGAACTTTCGCGAACACGATACTGTGGAAATTCCACAAGCTGACTTTTAATCAGTTTTGACTCAACCATTTGAGGTGTAAGTTGGGCAATGCCTAATCAGTAGTCTATCGTACTGAATCCATTCTGGGAATTAAGATCCGCCAGACGGCGGTAATTCTGCTTGCTGACCGCGCAAATTACTCACACTAGATCTATCTTAATCTCGTTGATCTCTTTAGAGTTTTTCTAGCTGTTGGCGCAGATGGCTGCTGAGCCAGTCAATGCTAGTCACGACGAGCAGCAGCAACAGCATCATGGTTGTCGCTTTGGCATACTCAAACCCGCGAATATAGTTGACTAATTCAAAGCCGATCCCTCCCGCGCCGACGACGCCCAAAACCGAGGCAGAGCGGATGTTGTACTCAAACATATAGAGCGTGTATCCCAGTCCGAGCGGCAGCACTTGCGGCAAGATGCCATACTGAGCAACTTGGCTCCACGACGCACCACTGACTTGCAGCGCTTTGATCGATTCTGCATCAACCGCTTCGATCGCTTCTTGATAAAATTTTGCCAGGTAGCCAATCGTATAGATCGACAGCGCTAATGTTCCGGCAGGCGCTCCTAAACCAGTCGCCGACACAAAGAAGAGTCCCAAGACGACTGAGGGAACGGTACGCACGCCATTTTGTAGTAAGACTGCACTCCAGCGCAGCCAATGAGGAGTGAGATTTTGAGCCGACAAAACCGCGATCGGGACGGACAGAACTGCGCCGATCGTCGTTCCCCAAAGCGACATTTGCACCGTTTCAATCAACGCTCGAATTGCAATATCGATGACGCTAAGATCGGGCGGAAACAAGCGAGAAATAAAGTCGATCATAAACGGAACGCTTTTTTGCAGCAGCGTTCCATTGATTTTTAACCCTTGCAGTGCCCATCCGTATACCAGAATCAGTGCTGCAAGGATTAAAAATAGCTTGCTTTTAGCCACAATCCGACGAAGCTTTACCCAAACGTCTTTCATATCTCAACCTGGTCAGCAGTTCTAAAGTGGGTCGTCAAGTTGTGACAGTCGCCGTCATAGATAATTCGTCCTGCTGAAAAAATCAAAGCACGTTGGGCATACGTTTGAGCGATCGCGAGGTCGTGCAAGACACTGATGACGGTCATGCCCTGATCGTGCAATTGTGCCAGCAATTCCATGACGTGTCGCGTCGCGAGTACGTCGAGCCCGGCAGTCGGTTCATCTAGCAAAAGAATAGAAGGAGACTGCATCAGCAGACGAGCGATCGCGACTCGTTGCCGTTGTCCGCCGCTCAATCGACGCGTAATTTGATGAGTAGAATCGTGCAGTCCAAACTGGTGCAGGAGTTGAGACGCATGGGCGCGATCGCGCTGATCAAACCCAAATAGAGTCTGCCAAGCCGATCGTTGCCCTAAGCGCCCACACAGCACATTGTCGAGCGCGGTCAGTTGGGGCACAAGTCCGCCCCCCTGAAATAACATGCCAATCTCACGTCGAATTTGAGGAATCGTTGCCGCTTGAATCGGGGTGTTGTGTACACGAGCAACTCCCGACTGAATCGGCACTAGACCCAAGAGCGATCGCAACCAAGTTGATTTGCCTGCGCCATTTAAGCCCAAAACCGCGACGAATTCGCCGGGTTGAATCGTGCAAGTGACACCTTGCAAAGCAGAGCGGCGTAAGGACGGTAAGTAAGCCGTTTGTAGATCAACGCACGCGATCGCAGGATGTACTGAAGTGGCGTGAGACTGTTGAGACTGTGAATGCATGATTGACCGACTTCAGAAGTGGACTGCCCTCAACCCTCTCCCACGGGAGAGGGAGCTAGAGTCCCCTAGCCCCTTTTCTTTGTAGCAAAAGGGAGCCAAGCTCTTGTTGCCTCTCCTGCGGGCTACCGTATACACACACGTCGTTTATCGCTCCGTTTGGGTCGGCTTCAGCCCCCTAAATCCCCCATGCTGGGGGACTTTGAATGGAAACGCTTGGTTCGAAGTCCCCCACTTTTGGCGGATTTAGGGGGCGAGGCTCTCGGCGATGACGAACCGAGAGACGTGTGTGTTCACGGTAGCTCCTGCGGGAGAGGGCTAGGGTGAGGGCGGTTCGGATGCTAGATCGACGTTGCTAGATTAGTTGCCAGATTAACAGTCTAAGAGGACGTTTGAAAAGCTTTGGGAAGGTGAATTATGCTGCCAAACG
>NZ_JCACKG010000027.1:0-2095 GCF_059505265.1 Myxacorys chilensis
CACCGACGTGGTTCCGACGATCCGTCTCTTCATCGATGCGGATGGAGACCTCGCGACTACGAACGACCGGGGCGAACTCGTGTTCGAGTACTCCTATCAGGGTCTTGGCCCAACAACCCAGGACTCCCTACAAACGGTGGACATCTTGAGTGACGATTGGAACGCCTGGCAGCGTTCTGGTGGTCAGAACCGGGACACCTTCCCGAACATTCGTCCGCTTAGCGATTGGGCTGACGCCAATGGGTTCACGCCGGCTGGTGCTGGCGCTCTGAACTTCAACGAGAATAGCGTCGTATTTGGTTTCTCAGTGGCGATGGGTTCAGGCAACGGGACCGGCCAAGTTTACATCGATGATCTCGAAGTGAACGGCGTTTCCTACAACTTCTACGAGTAAGCTCTATTCCCTAAGTAGAGCTATGGCCCCGCTGTTTGAGACGGCGGGGCCATTTTCATAAAATCCGCTCTGCTACCGTCGATCTGGCACCTGCGGCATGACGATTGCGAAACCTACTCGCTCGATCGATAGCTCCACCTCACGAGCGCCAACTGCTTGGAACATGGCATCTGACGTGTTCGTAGTCGCGTAGTACCGAGCATCTGCGTATGCAGGCGGGATAGCAGCGCCAGCGTGTGTGGGGATGACCACCAGTTGGTTCGACCCGCCCTCGACCTGCGCCACAAACACATTCACCTGCATCTGCCATACCTCCCCGCCGCATCAGTGCACGGGGCAGGGCGGCGCACAAGTTCTAAACCTTCTCCACCTTCTCGATAGCAAAGAACTCCGGGTTCACCGTCACCAGTTGACCATCCACCCGGAACGTTACTCTCGATCCATCCTCTGACACTCGCGTCACCACGACCTTGATGGTGAGGGTGTCGCCTTCCTCTATGGCCTTCTTGGGCATGTAGACCTTCCTGTTTAGTCCGCAAAGGCTGGTGTTTGAGCGGGCGTTCCTCACATCGGAGCATCATCATGACGCGTAAAGTCAACGCGGCTACCCTTGCGCACATCAAAGCGTCAGAGGGGCTGCGGCTACAGGCATATCCAGATCCCGGTTCCAGCAATGGCGATCCGTGGACGATCGGCTACGGCTCGACCAAGGGCGTCCGCAGAGGCATGACGATCACTGCAGCGGAAGCCGAAGCGCGTCTGGTGACTGACCTCACCCAGGCCGAGAATACAGTCGAGCGTCTGGTGAAGGTGCCGCTCAACGACAATCAGTTCGGCGCGCTCGTGAGCTTCGTCTTCAACATAGGGGCAGGGGCGTTTGAGAAGTCCACGCTCTTGCGGAAGCTCAACGCTGGCGACTACGGCGCTGTGCCCGCGCAGCTCGGTCGGTGGATCAACAATGACGGCAAGCCCATGGAAAGGCTCAAGAAGCGCCGCGCCGCCGAAGCCAAGCTCTGGCTGTCGCCCTCGTTCACCGGGCCAATGCCTCCCCCACCCGACATTGACCACCACCCCGCCATCACCACCAGCACCGTAGGCGAGGGCGAGAAGCCCCATGGCACTCCGTGGTAGCTGTGGGTGGCCGGCTTCGTCCTGCTCCTGTCGCTTGGCGCATGGGCAATCCTCAACCTGAAGGTGTTCTAGCCATGGCTGAAACCGTCCTTGGCCTCCTCGCCATTCTCGCGGGGCTTGCCAGCATCATCATCGCTTTCGTCGTCATGTTCGGCACGGCCATGGGGCAAGTCACTGCGCACGATCAAGGGCAGGGCAGTGGCATCGTCGTTCTCATCTTTTTCGCCCTCGCCGTCGCGATGTTTGTCGCAGCCGGCTTCCTCCTCACCTGAAAGGCATCATCATGGCCCGCACTCTCGCAGACCGCATTCAAGAACGCATCTTCGGCAAGGTTGTCGAGGTTATCACCCGACCAGATATTCCGGTCCAAAATACCTACGCCGATCGTGTGGCGCGGGAAGTCCGCAAGGAAGTCGCACCTGTTGTGGTCAATGCCACGAACAGCGAACCGCTCTGGCAGTCGCGGGTGGGTATCGGTTCGGTGGGTTCGGTGCCGGCAGCTCTCGCTGACCTCGCAGCTATGTACGCCAGCGGTGATTGGGATCAGCGGCGGGTCATCACTGATCTGTG
>NZ_JCACKG010000028.1:0-2094 GCF_059505265.1 Myxacorys chilensis
TGAGGCCCAAAAGCGCGTTCAGGGCGCTGGTGCGATAGCCATCGGTGCCGTGAGCCACTCCGGCCTTGTCGAGCTCATCCATCACGATCACCGGATTGCCTGCGCCGGTAGCCAGGATTTCCTCGACCGGGCGCCCGGGGACCGCCGTGCTCCAGCCCCGGCTGGTGCCGGCCAACCTGAAGGCCTCGCCTCCCTTGCCGAGATCGACCTCCACGAAGGGAACGCGCGCGAGATCCGCCACCCGGCGGCCGAGGTGGGACTTCCCACTCGCGGGTGGGCCGTCGAGGAGGACCGGCGCGAAGTGGAGTCCGAGGCCCTCGCGGGCGCTCTGGCGAGCGCCGAGCCAGATGTGCTCGATCGCGGCGCCGAGCCACGGCGCCTCGTCGTAGAGTGCGGCCGCGAGCTCATCCGCCTGGTGCTCCGTCCTGGGGCCGCCCAGGGTGACGCCGGGAAGCCGGCTCTCGATGAGCTTGCGATCACCCTCCTTGAGGCTCGCAAGCCTGTTGGCGAGCGCCCGAGCGCTGACGATCCTCCGCGCTCGGCGAGCGATGCGTCGTTCGTCGTCGCGCGTGAGTTCCACTTCGATTTCGAGCGGAGGCCTCGGATCGAGCGACGGGTCGTCATCAGGGTCATGGAACGGCAGGTCGAGCTGCTCCTCCATGGGCGTTTCCACCCCGAGAGCAAGCAACTCGCGCACCCCGGCCTCGCGAAGCCTGCGAAGATGCGCCTCAAACCGGTGCCGGATGTCCGCCTCGGTCTCGCTCCACAGCCTCACGCCATGGATGATGGGATAGAGGCTACCGGCCATTGTGAGATCCGAGTTCCGCCCGCAGCGCCTCGCACCAGCGCTCCGCCCTGGCGAGGAGCGCGGGGAGCTCTTCGCCGTCTTGCCCGAACGCCGCGGCTCCGAGCTCGACCCAGCCGGTGCCCACGAGCCAGGCAGCCGGGCGCTCAGGCATGATGGCGAGAAGCGGCAACTTCAAGCGTTCAGCCCCGCCTTCGAGATAGCCCCTGGCGTAAAGGAGATCCGGCCCGCCCCCGACGAACGCCCAGTCGTCGAACACGGGCAGAGGACCGGCCGGAACGGAACGCAGGCGCGTCGCGTCCGCGATAAGGCGGCGCAGGACGGAGCCGGGCAGCCGGCCCAGGTCCGGCAGGGCGGGGTCGGACGCGGTCATTGCGCCGCATCCTGGAGCGGGCTCAACCACATAGGGCAGGCCATCAACACCCCGGCGAACGGGATGTAGATCGCAGGCTGGTTGGCGGCCGCAAGCACCGCCGGGAACGCCAGGATGCCTGCGAGGAGCAGGATCAGCCCCGCAACCAACGTGCAAAGCCACAGCGGCAAGTTCTCCACCCAAGTGCGCTCATCGGCATCCGAGATCGCAAGGACCCACATCGCGCAGGAGGCCAGAGCCGCGACAGTCATGTGCGCCGTAGCGAAGGTCAGCTCCGGCGGCATCGACCAGCCGGGCTCGTAGGTGACGATCACGTCCATGACATGTCCCGCGGCCCAGATGGCCCAGGCATAAGCGGCGACAAACAGAAGCGGCGCGAGCCGCCACGCGAAGTAGAGCAGGTAGAAAGCCACGATACACTCCGTCTCCACCGCCTGGATGGGGCGGCATTATGATGGGAGCGATCGGGATCGAACCGATGACCTGCCGCTTATAGGGCGGCGGCTCTACCTCTGAGCTACGCTCCTGTGATTAGGCCGCGCGGGCGCGAACTATTCGGGAGCGGAGAAGGGCGAGGAGTGCGGTCATGATTATTCTAAGATATTGAAATCGCGTACGGTTGGCAAGAGAGAACCTGCGATATGCCACGTTCTTTGGACAGGTTGGCGGAGATGCCCACGCCGGCGTAGAGGGCGCTTGCGACGGCCAGTGGTGCCACTCGGTACCTGCGGTGGCACGGGCAAGGGACTGCGCCCTTGCCTCCAGCCAGGCAGCGCTTTCTCCGCTCAGGCCGCCAAGGACGCCACATGGGCATCGATCGCCGAGAGCAGCGGCTCGACCCGGTACAGGACGCCGTCCTCGCCCCTTGCCTCACCGGCCAGGACCTCGCTCCAGCTTGCGACAAGCGCCTCCATGT
>NZ_JCACKG010000029.1:0-2094 GCF_059505265.1 Myxacorys chilensis
AACCGGTTGGTTTTCACTTGATCGGGGGGCCGTTCGCTCCTCGGCCGCGCTACGCTATGGCGATATCGGACTGGCGGTCGTGATCGGCCTTGTCCTCGCCGGCCTATGGGGCTGGAGCTATCTGTCCAATTCGACCCTGATAAACGACACCGACCAGTTTGTTGCCGACTATCGCGTATCGGCTGACGACCTGCTCACCGCCTCCACGGTGTCGGACTCCGACGCCATGAAGGTCTTGCCTGCGCTTGATCTTGTTCGCAACAATCCGGTTGGCTACGCCCGAGCCGGCGACCCTACGCCGTTGGGTGAAACCTTTGGTCTCAGCCAGCGCGATCGGCTGGTCGCTGCGTCTGAAGCGGCGTACCGGCAAGCGCTCGAACGCATGCTGCGGTCGCGCCTCATTCTTGGCGTAGAGTCACAGCTCGAAGCAAGCCTCAACGATCCCATTCGAGCTTATGAAGCGCTCAAGGTCTACATGATGCTGGGTGGCAAGGCGCCGGTCACGGATCGCGAGTATATTGCCGCCTGGTTCCGCGAGGATTGGGAACAAAACCTTTATCCTGGGCCCAACAACCGCGCCGCGCGTGAGGATCTCTCCGGGCATTTAATGGCCATGCTGCGTCTGGGCGACGGCAAGCCGCCGACCTTTGAGCTCAATGGTCTGCTGATCGATTCCGCCCAGCGCACCCTGACCCGGTTGACCTTGGCCGAGCAGGCCTACGAATACCTCAAATCCTTGCCGCCCGCGGTGCCGATCGACGACTTCAATGTCGCGGCGCGCGCGGGGCCGGAAGCGGCCTTGGTGTTCGAGACCGTCGATGGCAGCGACTTTGGCGCCATGAACATTCCGGCGCTCTACACCTATCGCGGATTTCACGAGCACTTCCTCACCGAGCTTTCCTCGATTGCCGACCAACTCGCCAGCGAGCAGTGGGTTCGCGGTGAGATCGGGGAAGCCATGGTGACCGAAAGCGAGTTCCAGCAACTCGGACCCAAGCTCCTGGCGCTCTACTCGCGCGATTTCGTCGCTGCCTGGACCGCCGTCCTCGACAACCTCAAGCTCAAGCCACTGCCGGGCGAGAAGCCCGACTACATCGTGCTGTCGGTGATGTCCAACAAGGCATCATCACCGCTCAAGGCTCTGGTCCAGGCCGTCAGCGACGAGACCTCGCTGACCCGTGAGCCGCCTGTCGAAGCCTCGCCCACCGCGGCAATCGAGGGCGCCGTGGGCCAGGCAACAACGCTTGCCGCTCAGACCCTCGCCAGCAGGGCGAGCGGACTTACACGGATCGGCATCAACCTGGCGCTGCAAAAAGGAAGCGGCCGACCCGACGAGACCAGCGCTCCTGCAACGCAAGTGCCTGGCGCCAACGTGGAGGCTCAGTTCCAGCAGTTCTCCCAGCTACTGGAGGGGCAGCCGCCACCGATCGATTCGGTGCTCGACAGTCTCAACGAGGTTTATCGCAACCTCGTCGTCGCAGCGATGACCCCCTCGCAAGCAGGGCAGGCTAATGCCGCCACCCAGTTGCACGTGGCCAACCTCAGCATGAGCGCCTCGCGCCTGCCCGCGCCTTTGCAGCGCATGGTCCGCACAGCAGTAACCGACCTCGAAGGCAGCGCCGCAGGCTCCAGCCTGGCTCAGCTCAACGATGACCTCGCCAACACCGTTACCCGCCTGTGCCAGCAACTGACCGCCAATCTTTATCCATTCTCGCCCGAGAGTGAGCGCGACCTGCCGATGGCCGATTTCGCCCGGCTATTTGCTCCCAATGGCGTCATGGACCAGTTCTTTTCGCAAAAGCTGTTGCCCTTGGCCGACATGAGCGGCGAGACCTGGACCTGGAAGGAAGACACGGCGCTGTGGCGGGAGTTGTCCAATTCCGCGCTGAGAGAGTTCCAGCGAGCTTCCCAGATCCGCGACGCATTCTTCCCGCCCGGGGCAAGCGCTCCGCAGGTGTCGCTCACCATCAGCCATGCCGCACTCGATGCCGCCGCCGAAATGGCGCTGCTCGATATCAACGGGCAGGTGGTCCAGACCCAGCAGGTCGGCAACGTTCCAGTGCCGATCCAATGGCCGGGCAGCGGCGCCGGCGC
>NZ_JCACKG010000030.1:0-2089 GCF_059505265.1 Myxacorys chilensis
CCCTAGCTCCCCTGACGCCACCGAGCCATGCCAGCCCCGCGACGCCCGCCAGCACCGTGACCGGGTTCACGAGGACGGCGAGGAGCGAGACCAGCGCCGGTCCGCTCACGAAGGGAATCCAGGCGCTGGCCTGGGCCGCCAGGATGTAGGGAGCAAAGCCGGCACTTCCGACGGTCGCGGCGAAGGCTGCCCAACCTCCACCAGTTGCGAGAGCCTTCTGCGCCGCGGCATGGCCCCTCCGAACGGCTTCGGCGACGGCCGGGTCGACACCGTCCCCTGCTGCGGACAGGGTCCTTTCGTCCGCGAGAAGGCGCAGGATCTCCTCTTCCACGAGCTGCGGGAAGGGCAAGGGTGGCGGAGTCTCTACGAGGTTCCGTGCCCGCCTCGTCAGGTTGGTGGCTCCGGCAACGAGACGATCAGCGAGGCCATGGGTGGTGGGTGGCGGCAGCATGTCGTCGGCGTGCCGGACCAGACCGGCAGACAGCCTTTCCGAGGCGCGGACCGCCAGGGCCGATGCCATGCGGCGCGCGGAGCGGGTCGACAGGGGAGTGGTGGACGGGAGCGCCAAGGCGTCGGTGAGCCGGCTCCAGAGGCGATGCCGCAGGACATCATCCGACAGGGGTGACGCGGTAAGCTCTCGGGCTGCCCGCTCCAGGCGAAGTCCTGCCTCGGATGCCATGACATGGAAACGACGACCGATGTCCTCGATGGCGCCCCGGGCGAGACCGAGGCCATCGAGACCTTCGAGCATGGCGATATGCCAGCAGAGCTCCACTCGACGTGCTTCTCCGAGCCCCGCTGCAATACTGGTGGCCTCGACGCGGAGCGCACTCCTCCCTGATTGTTCCAACCCATGCTCCTCGAAAGCCTGTCTGTCTTCTCGATGGAGCCCCGAACTCCACGACGATGCAACCGCCCGCTCGACCTCAGGGCAGGGGCTCCGGAGCCGGCGTATCGGGAGCGGCACCTGTCCTCGAATACAAGAAGGCTCCCCGGAGGGAGCCTTTGGAAGGTCGACACCACACCATGGAAGCGTGATCGTGTGACCAGTAAGGCCGTCGGCCGGGGTTCTTTCGGGTGATCACCCCGATCACAGCGTGAAGCTCCCACCTTCGAACGGCTAGACCTCGTCCGCGATGCAGGAGCCCGTCCGCGCCGCACCCTCAGCCACGTTCATCCCGCCCTTGATCAGCGCCCGCGCGAGGCTCCCCCGCACCTCGACCCGAAGGCCGCTCGGGGCCTGCGGGTCCGGCGTGAGGATCACCGCTTCGATGATCTGCGCCAGCAGCTCATGGGCCCGCTGAACCACACGCTCGTCGCGCAGCGACTCTTCGAGGTTGCGGACCAGGTCGTTGTAGAGCGCCGCGAAGTCGGGAGCCTGGGAGCCGCCCTCCCGCGACAGGGCGGCGATCTCGGCCAGGGAGGCCAGCACCTCCCCGCGTTCAACCTTGCGCTGCCGCAGACGCTGGCGCTCGTCGGCCATGTTGTCCTCACCGTCCTCGATGCGGTCGAGGAGACGCGAGATCTTGCGATCCAGCTCGGCGAGGCGGCGCTTGAGGTTGACCTCCTCAGAGCCGGCGCTGGCCTGCCGCGCCCTGAGCGTCTCAGCGACGCGATCGCTGAACTGCTGGAGGCGTTCGGGAGCCAGGAGGCCGCGCTTGAGCGAGGCCAGGACCTGACCTTCCACCGCGGCGGCGGTGATCGTCACCTTGTTGGTGCAGCCCATGCCGCGCTTCGCCTGCGAACAGCCGTACCGGGCCTTGCCAAGGATGATGTAGTCGCCCCCGCAGCAGGCGCACTTCAGAAGCCCGGAGAGGACGTAGGCCTTGCGATGAGCCCGGTAGAGCGGCTGACCGCTCTCCGTGTCGAGGCCGATCTTCAGGGCGGTCGCCTCGAGCCGGGCGGCCACCCGGTCCCAGAGGTCCTGCTCGACGATGCGCAGCTGGGGCACGATCACCGTGGCCGCCACCTCATCGGTGACCCGCCAGGCCCGCTTGCCCGTCTCGGGATTGAGCGAGGACTCGGTGTCGCCATAGGCGTTCACGCCGATGTAGAGGGGGTTGCGCAGGATCCCCGTCCCGCGACGCCC
>NZ_JCACKG010000031.1:0-25234 GCF_059505265.1 Myxacorys chilensis
GGTGTGATTTTTAGTATTTTCAGCCTATCGGGTTTGCCCCTTTCTTGTCCCAAGCCTTATCCCGAACTGACGTTGCTTTAGTTCTCGGAGTCGTGCCTGCACTCTCCATGTCTGCATTCGCCTTGCCTGCACCGAAAGTCACCGTATTCAATTAGGGCGGCTATGTGGCTGACTACCAAATTAGTTACAGCGCGAATGGGCAACGGAACGAAATCAAAATCCCTGGTTTGGTGGTGGGCAAAAAACGAACGGTCACGTTGCCTGCTGGAAGTCAAAGCATCACTGTGCGGGGTCAAATGCTCACAGGCTTATTCTGGGAACCGAAACGAGAACTGTTCAACCAATCGGCTACCGATGGAAGCTGCTTTAAGACCTACGGCACCATCTTCAAAGGGGAGTGGTCGCGAGAGTGCACGGCTGATTTCTAGAATTATGAGGGATAAGACCGCAGCGCACACGGTCTTATCCCTCACTTCTTAAATAACGCCTTCTTGCCCTGCGACCCTTCGGTTGAACTCTTGGGCAGCTCCTGCTTTGTTGTATCCAGATACAACAAAGGGTAGCCCGAAGACTACCCTTTTATTTGCACGTTCCCAAACGTTTATTTAGTTAGCAGTTACCATCTCTTTGATGGCTCCTTTCTCGATAAGGTGATTGATCCGTCCAAGAATGGGAGCCGGGGAACTTAGATTGAAATGAGCAACCGCTTCCCCCATGGTGACAGGTCGATCAATTTTGGAGAGAAACTCTAGCATGTCTTGCTGAGTCTTGGTTAAGTCAACCGTTGAACCCGTGATTTCAAATTGCCGTTTGTTGATCGTGATCATTACTTGTCCTCTTTGGATTTATAGATTGCAGCACGGTCAAAGTAGGGCGTATCAACGTCTGTATGCTCCCATGATACGGCATTCTGCCGATCGCTATAATCGCCGCCGTGGTCGCCCCAGTCCTTGATGTGAGCATCAACGGGGTCGGTCGTGCCTGCCGTCTTAAGTGCAGCATCTAGCCGAGTGTCGGTATCGGCTTCCAAATACTCTTCCTCATCACTACCTCCTCCGCTTGTGCCACCGCTTAACCAAGAAAAAATGCCCATAATATAAAGTACTCCTGCAATGTTTGCGTTGTTGCGAGTTAGCCAGGGTGTTAGTTGGAAGCTGCCCCCTGGCTATTGAATGTCGTAACTAGTAATTGTCTGTTCGTCCTCAGCTAAGCTAAAGACAATCGATTGACCATTCTGGAGCCGAACGGCATAGCGGGTGGGTTCCCATCCAGTTACACCACCCCAAAACTGCCGAGTACCTGAACTGCCAAAACTGATCTCTTTGGGTTGAGGAAACCGGCTCAGCACAGCACTTTTAGACTGCGGGTAGGAGAGCTTACCTGCTTGCCAAATGGCTCTAGCCGATGGGTCAGCGGGTGGTCCATCATTTGGCGATTCCCTAGCGTAGGGTTCTGGGTTGCGAGATGGCATTGCTGAGGATTGAGCAATCGGCATCGGTGCAGGTTGGGGTACAGGTTGAATCGCTTCATCCTGTGGCAGCAGTTGACTAGGCGAGGGTTCTGGGCACCCAGTTTTAACGACTTGCCCTGATGGGCGCGTGTCGTTTGCTCGCATGACCTCCCCCTTTGGGTGAGGAGTTGGAACGGGCAGAGTCCCATTCCGCCTAGCCTCATGTTCTGCCATTCCTGCAGAACCATTTTGAACAAAGTAGCCAACATCAAAAGCATTGACAGAGTTGAGACGCGGATTCAGCGCGATCGCAACTAATGAGGTACTCAGGCTAGTCATCAGAATTGTTTTGAATTTCTCGTTCATGAATGTGCGGTAGAACGTGTTGAAGTACATAGGTTGCCGTGGTGTCAGCCATCAGCCAAAAGGCAACGACAACCGCAAGCAAACGAAGACTGATGCGAGAAGCATCATGCAGATGGAAGTTCTAGAACTTCTGACTCTTCTGGAAGTTCGACCCGTGAGTAGGTCACATCGATAATCTCGTTCACTCCAGCCGCCATTGAGCGACGTTGACTTAAGCGATCGCTGAGCGAACCCATCATGCGAAACGGGGTGCGCTCGATATGCTCTGCCAGTTCATCCATCTTTTGATCGGCATACTGATCAACTTTGGCTTTTGCCCGTTCAACTTCTTGGTCAATGCCGCGAGTAATGGATGCTAGACCTGCAACCGCTTCATCCTCGTCCACCTCCGCCTGAGTCTGCCGAGAGTTCTGGAACTGCTGGAACTCCTGAAAGTGTCCCTGCATTCTCATCGCGCGAATCTTCTTGATAAACTCAGCCGACTTGAGCCGTCGGGTCTCTCCGGTTTCAGCAAAGTAGAACGAAGACTTTTCGCTGATGTGCTTGGCTGTAATTTCTAGAAGTTTCACGCCCCACTCTGGATACGGACCATTTGCTGGAAGCAACACATCAAATGCTTGATAGACAAACTCAACCCAATTCTTAACCGCTTTTTCTGATACGCCCCAGGCGTTGGCAACGTCAGCAATGGGCACAACTTTGACTCGTTCTTTGGAAGCCACCATTTTGTTTCTCCTGGAAGTTCTAGAAGTTTTGGAAATTCTATACTTTCTTGAGCTTATTACTCATTACTCATTGCGTCAATGGTTTCTAGTAATACTAGAAGGGTGTGGATAGAATATGGTTATCCGAGTAGAGTGATTGAGAGATTTACCCGATGGATTTAATGAGAGTGACGCTGAGCGTTGATATTCCTGGACTGGGAGAGCGAATCAGAAAAGCGCTCGATGACAGCAAGAAAACGCCAACAGAGGTGGCAGCCGCATCAGGAATGAGCTTGCCCAACCTTTACCGAATCATGTCTGAAGATACAAAGTCAGTGCCTCGCGAGACGCTCTTAAGAGTTGGAGAAGTGTTAGAGATTGACTTTGAGACTGAAATTAAAACTGCGATCACGAAGGAGTTTGCTGATTAATCAGGCAGTCGAGATCGTTAGACAGGAGCACAACATCGAACGGCAGGGAAATTAGACAACACAAAGCCCGATCGATGAATGCTCGATCGGGCTTTGTGTGATATTCGTGTGATCGTTTTGGGTACAGTCAGTCGATAGAGTACCGACTGACTGTAGTAGCTACACCGCGTTAGCTAGCTGCTGCCACCTCCAAGTTGCTAGAATATAGCCAGCATTGGATTTGACTGGAGCACCAGAAGAGGTACTTCTAAGCTCTCGCCCAGCCTTGCTTGCTTGAGAAAAAGTCAAAACTGTGGTCATAATAGAATCACCAAACTAGATGATTCCGAGTCTTGTGAACTCGGTTTTTCTTGAACTAAACCCCTGATGCGGCAAACATCGGGGGTTTACTGTTTTAAGTATACCCAATCTCCCTAACGATCGTTAGAAAAAGATCAAATTTGTAGAATATTTCTAACGTTCTCACTGAAATCTGGTACTGATGTAATATTTGTCCTAACAAATGTAAGATTAGGTCACGAGGAAGGAGAGACTCATCATGATTAGTGGATTTACGAGGCAGGAGGCTCTTTCGATAACTGGAATAACTTCAGGACGATTGAGCTACTTGGATGAAGTAGGACTGGTTACACCACAGAAGTTTGGTAATCCTAAGCGACCCAAGGTAATTTACTCGGTAGAGCAAATTATTGAACTGAAAGTCATTAGTAGATTGAGGGAGAAGCTTTCGCTTCAAGAAGTTCGGAAGGTGCTTGAGTTCCTGAAGTCGCGAAACTATGAGCAGTCCTTGTTTAGCTGCAATCTGATATTTGTTGACGACCAGCTATACCTTATTGAGGACTGGGAGAAATTCGGAATGATGGTTCTTAAAGCTTCAGGAAAGAACAAGGGGCAGGTCGTTATCCATGAAATCGGCAAAATTGGAGAGGTCATCTCAGACCTAAGAAGAGAAGCCGAGAAACACCACGTCCTAGATTTTGAGAAGCGAATTCAGGGAACACCTCTAGCTGTTTAGAGAAGGAGCGCGAGGCACAGGTTAGGGCTGATCCGAAAAGCGGAGCCGATGACCTGAGCGCTTTAAAGCAAATCTAAGCGCAAGGAACATGAATAAAAACCCGATCGATCTAACCGTCGATCGGGTTTTGGTTTTGCAACAAGTGATTCACCGACAGAGTTGATTTTCTGCCCGCTCCAACTCTTCTCCTGAAAGCAGGTACGGATTAGATTCTTCAGGCGTTTCGTTGTTGTCTGGCTGGCCAATGTAGGTGAGTTCGTGAAACTTGATTGCACTTCGCAGGCGGCCATTGTCCCAGTCGTCTGAGTGGTCAATCCAAGCGATCGTTTGCGAGTCGATTGAAACGTGGGCTTCATGGGGGCAGTTGGGCGAGTGGAGAATTAGGCGGGCTAAATCTTCCTGCTGCTGTTCAAGTTTTGTAAGGGTTTGCAGTAGTTCTTGACGCTGCTGCTCTAGGGTTTGGAGTTGTTTGAGTTGAATGAGTAGGGTCATGCTGGTTCTGCCTTGTTATTTTCCATTACGATGCATTCACGAAAGCCGATATCGGCAACGAGCCAAAACTTGCCATTAATTTCAATCACGTCACCTACGCTAGTTGAGCGATGTTCTCCGTCTCCAAGCCTTGTAATGTCTGGATGCTCCCACCAGGCTCTTGTATCGTGCTGAGTGCGAGCACAGGCATAGCTCAACACGTTTTGAACGTCTGCTAGTGATTTCGGAGACTCATTCATCTGGGCAACTGGCCGGAGGTCGGCGCGATCGATGGTGATGACTTGGTTAGAAAACATTGCAGTTTCGAGATCGCGCCGATACTCTAGACTGCTGAAGATTCGAGCGTTGTGGTAGACCGTGAGCATGGATTGTTAAATCCTTCAAATGAGCCAGCGTGATTATGCAACAGTGAGCACACGACGATCGCTAATGAGATTGAAAAGCTACAAACCTTTGCTCATCAAGCAAGTCTTGGGCGTATTCGTCTCGTAATGGGTGATTCAAGACTAAGAGTCTCGCTTCAGCTTCGGCGCGGGTGCAAGGATTGCCTTCAGAGTCCTTTACCTGCTGAATTCGGGCGATTAGGGTACGGATGGTTTGCTCTATAGCTTGTCTCCAAAAGTGGGATGGGTGGTAGGGAACACACAAACCAGAAATTATTTACCTGAGCCAGCGTTGCAGGCGTCCACATCGGCGTTCCAGATGATGTCTGCGGCAGCACGACCGACTATTTTGATGTTCTCTTGACGGGTTGCAGCCGCATTATCGAGACATTGTTGATGGGTTTCAGCTTTGGCAACGGATGCGCTTAAAACAAGAGAACAAAGAGCAGAGAGAGCGGCGGCAGCGATGATTTGAAATTTCATGATTGATTTTCTCCAATGTGTAGTGAGTTTGGGAGTTAGAACGGAATAATTTTGTCTACGAGGTCAGATGAAGCAGTGACGACCCACTGACCGTTGCTGTCTGGGGTGAGGGCGATCGTTCCGGTGCGATGCTGATTCTTAGCGTCTTGCCAGTAGGAAAGGTCAGCGAGGGCGCAAACGAGCAAGGAATGAATGCGTTGATAGCTGAGGGCAAAGCTTTCCGCCCGGATGATGGTTTGCATTTCCGGGCTTGCTCCTTATAGGTTGGCGAGACGCATCGCGTTGTGTCCCGCTCCGAATCCTTCGGAGTAGTGGGTGTTGCCTGACATTGAGCCGAGCATTCCATATCTATTGAAGCCGTCCCGATAGCCAGCGCTGTAGGCTTCATCGGGTGAGACAGTGCGAGCACGATTGAAGGCGTGATTTTTGGTGGGGTCGTTGGAGCCGTAGAGGAGGAGGTCTAAGCGACTTGCTCCCCGCTCATCAGAAGTGAGTTGGGCGTTGGGCGAAATTGTTGTTAGCATTAGTTTCAGAATTTAAGGTTCGTAGAGAAAGCGGTTTCAACTTTGGTCGGAAGGAGCCGCTTTCTCTATATCTATTAATGTAGTCTAGCAAACTACACTTGTCAATTGCTGGTATTAAAAAGTAACTTGCCAAGCCTAAATAGAAGCCTCACAAATATCTTATGACGCTTGACAGGCTGTAAATGTCTGGTAGATTTGTAGTGTATTAGACTACAGGTGATAATCTATGGCGACCATTCTTCAGGTTCAGCCAGTGATTCGATGGAAATTGCGCTCTGTCATGGCAGATCGCAAAATGACGGCGACAAAATTAGCAGATCTTCTAAGCGTCAACCGAGTCACTGTTTCGGGCTGGGCCAATTCCGACGTGATACCAAACTTCAGCGATACCAACGAGACGCTGAACAAGTTGTGTTACTACCTCAAATGCTCGCCAGAAGAACTAATTTCTTATACCCGTGATGAATATCTAGAAGACTGACCGCTAGATATCGTTGTATTAGCCTCCGACTCAGTAACAACGTCTTGTTATTGAACTAAATTTTTTCGCCTATTTAAGCAAATAAAAAGCCGCCCCTCTTTTGAGAAGCGACCTTAACCAAACTATTTAGGAGTCGTCATGCCTCTCTCGATGCCAGAACAACTGCATAGACAAACATCACCACGATCCCCACCACGATCGCCCAATTTTCCCAACGGGCGGGATCAAAGTAGCTTTCCATCTAAGGATTCTCCTGAGCACGTCTAGCCGCCTCACCAATTCGCTGAAGATTGGCTTCTCCCTGATCGGCAAACCGCTTGTATTGAAGCTCTTTCTCTGAAGGTTGAAGCATCAAGCTAATCATGCCAAGTACAACCAAGACTCCGAAGATGCCAACAAGGATCTGAACCGCTCCGTAAGTAGCAGGCGTTCCGGCTGGATGACGCCGCCCGCATTTGGGGCAGGATTCAGCCTTGGGAGAAACCATTGTGCCGCAATCAAGGCACAGTTTGAGATTGTTACTCATCTGTTTTGACCCGGAAACTTTGTGTTCAGCGTTCCCGAACCGCTCTAAACTCTCACCTCGCTCAAACGGGTGAAGCTGTAAGGAGGTAGATTCAATGTCTAACTACACTGTTCGCAGCAGTTGCTACGAAGCAAACCAACCAATAGCGAAGATCACCCGCGAGTCGTTGCATTACCTGTCGAGCGCCTCAACGCTCTCCACTGACAAGGGCGCTTTCAGAGAGTACTTCTCTCGCTCAACCAGAGATTCAAACTTACGGGTCTGCCCTGGAGCAATCAATCCACCTAATATGACTTCCTCAAGGCGATTCTCCCCAATCCGAATCGTAATGGTAGGCAAACGATACACCTTGTCAGACGTATTTGTGAGGCTACCGACGATCGACATGACCTTTACATCTGCGCTCCGTTTGAGCCTCAATCCGCTCACAACCAAGGGCGAATTATTGGTCTTCTCGGCTCGTGCTACGCCTTCGGCAAACACAAGACAGCGACCCGAAGAGAGTACGACATACGAAACGGAATCCGTACAGCCGATCGCTTTGACAGGCTGAGCGATCGATGGGACTAACACAGACAAGAGAACGGAAACGGCAAAAAGTCTTTTCATTGCTAAACGTCCAATTATTTTCACTCACCCAACCTATTCACGACCCTTGAACTGAGGACAAAAATGCTCCAATGCAAGAGTATTCACGATCGCGCTATCCTCCACCCCTGCGTTGTACAAGTCGGGTTCGTCATCAGAGCTTGGCAAGTTTTCCATCTCAACTTGGCGGACTTCATCCATCGACCCGCCCACCTGCAAAAGTTTGCAGACCGCTTTTGCCTGCTCGATCGAATGCTCTGGATGTCGCTGAGCCGACGACTTTAAGATCTGGCGGACGTTCACATCACTGATATTTGCGATCAGGCTGTGATAGTCCGAAATGAACAATTTATCAATCTGGCTCATTGGTTTAGCCAGTGCAACAGACGGAGCCAATACAGACAGGAGAGCGGAAACAGCAAGCAACTTTTTCATGGTTTGATCGCAAATCTTCTTTCAACTTGCCCTGGCGATTGATGCCAATCTCACGGGTAAAGCCCCAGTAAAGAAAATTGCGATTTTGAATCAGATTTCCGCGATTTCACGATCCGTAGACACTTAAGGACAACTAATGATGTACTTCGACAGTAGTTAGAGCAGGGTGCGATGTGTACGAATTTCTAAGAAATTTCGACACGTTCTCTTGATATGTCGATGGACTAAACAATTTAAGTGCGCCGGGGGTTCGCTCCTGGGGGTCATCGGGCATATACCTCAGCCCGCCTGAAAGGAAGGAGCAGCCAGTCCTGTATCACCGCCTTCAGTCATGCCGCACCTCCTCTATTTTTTTCTTTAAAGCCTGCCATGCCACAACGCAAACGAATCAACGTATCCTACGCCGATATCGCGGGTGAACTCGATCTCACGATCGAACCTCCACTTCTGCGATCGCAAGACCTGAAAACAGGCAACTTTAACGGCAGCAACTATCGGTTTTACAGGAAGGGACTGAACGCTCTACCTGAGAAATATCGACGAGCCGAGAAGGTTAACCTCTATTGCAGGATGAGAACGAAAGAGACGGTTCCTGAACCCGTTCACTACATTGAGCAGATTTATCATGCTGCGATCGTGGTGGAGGGAGATGCAATTTTCTCATTCAAGCCATCTTAAACCCAAAGGAGTTTAACAAGCTAGGATCTTCTCCACGACTCTACTCTCACCGCCCCAATCACCTCACGAATTCGGTTGAAGTCGCTATCATCCGTCACGATCGTCAAATCGTGTTGCAAGGCTGTTGCTGCAATCCACAGATCGTGGTTATGCATGCCACAGTCTTGAATTCTAAATTTCCTGCGCTTTGCTTGCTCCTTCGGCGCGAAATGGTCGAATATCGCAGCATGAATTTCACCGTAGTGAATGGCTGTCGCTGCATCAAGCGGATAGAGTCTGACTTTTCTAATGAAATTTTCTAAAAGCAGCGCATTTTTCAGCTTCTGCTGCGACTTCTCAACCATCAACACTAATTCCCCGTAGATGATTGAGTTGATGGCGATTTGAGCATCTTCCGGAATCTGCTTGAGTTTGTTAATTGTATTTGGGTTTCGACCCGTAATGATGTCACTACAGTGATTCGTGTCCAATAAGTACAACGCCGCCTCGCACGCTTGCTAAACTATCCCTTTCTGGCTCGGTTCACGTAGTCCAAGCACTCCTCAAAGTCATCGCCTGCCCAACCAGGACGAGTCTCTGCCCAGTCTAGAAGTCCTTTGACAGTGTACTTTGTTTCCTCTTGGTAGTTGTCGAGCTGCCAAAGTATCGAGCGAGCCGTGTTTTTCAAGCCAATCATGTAACTGTACGCAGTTGGATCGCTGGGATAACTATCCGGATTAAAGGCTGGATCTGGATCGCTCAAATGCATATTGGCAATTGCTCTCAGCTGCTCTCTGAGACGTACCGACAAGTACTTGATATATTTCTCCAGAGTCTCAGACATTTTAATGAGAGCCGTGTAAAGCATCCCCGCTTGGTCTCTTGGTTCTTGTTCATCTTCCATAGCAGACACCATCATGTTCACTGCCTCGAGCAATTGAAACATGGCGACACGTATCATCACGGGAGCGATTAGTTTTCGACTAACCTCATCTGGCAAAAAATCACTGTATCGTTGAGCTAATTCCTTTACCAAAGGAATGTAGTGCTTAGTCAGAACCGTATGCTTGTCAGTCACACTTGAAGCACTCTTGAGAAGGTCGAACGCCTGGTCTAGTTTTTCTAGGTCGCTCAGAAATTGCTCTCTAGGAATTTCCGCAGCATTTGCTTCATACGCTTCCTGAAAGGCATGTCTCGCAGCCTCAATCTCATCCGCAATGTCGGCATCCAGATCGCCAATACTGCTTAGGAAGGATGGAATTGTATTCTTGGCGTCTTGACTCATCGGTCGCCTCCCAAATGCTCAAACCTTCACAGAATGGCAATAGCAAGAGTTTTTGCTTTGAATCAAAAAACTTACTTCTAACTCTATACTACCTAGCTCACTACCTAAGTGAAACAGTTTAAGAATCAACCTCAGACGATTAAAGTAAACATGAGAAAAGGAGAGCCAATGTACTAACAACAAAACAGTGATCCTTTCGAGCTTGGCAGAGCCAATCGCACCCCCAAACAACGGGACACGATTGCTCAAGCTCTGTCCCTCGGCTTGACTCGCGACTCTAACCATCGTGTAAACGCTTCACGGTCAAGCGATCCTGCTGCCAGAGACTGAATTGTTACCTCTTGTTCATCAACCGAAGCAACAATTTCCATATCATTGATCACGAGAAAAGTTTCCATCGCTGCATGACCAATTCTCTTATTGCCATCTACAAAAGGGTGATTCATCACAAGAGAGAACCCTAAAGTAGCAGCTTTGTCGATCAGAGTTGGATAAAGATCTGCTTCACCAAAGGTCATCCGAGGTTGAGCTAAAGCAGACTCCAGAAGTCCTAAATCTCGAATCCCCGCTGCTTGTTCTGATTGCTCAAGTATTTGACGATGTAACCTGACCACTCTATCTAACGTGAGATAACGAATCATGCTAAACGTCGGTACAATTCAGCGTTTTTCTTTACAACATAGCTTGCTGCTTCTTCAAATTCCCGTTCGCGCTCCGCCTCCCAAGCAGAGATCATGGTGGAAATGGTAGACACCAACCGCTCATTCGATTGTCGCAACAACTTGTATAAATTCTTACGGCGACGAATAGACGGAATTAGAAGCAGCAATCGAGTTAATAAGTTGGACTCCTCGATCTGCTCTAAAGTTGTCTGAGCATATTCAGCAAGCGACTTAAGTACCGCTCTGTCTTCATCTGAGAGGGAATTCCATTCTGGGCTGACATAAGAGATGATTGCATCAAGATAAGACGCTGTTTCCTCAGTAACATCAGCAAGTTCTTCACCTTCTTCAAACCAAGACTGCCTGAGGGATAGCAAAGCTCCTTTCTTTGGAAGAGCTTCGGAAAGACGTTGAAGGGCGTCAAAATCCAGGGTTAAAGCGTCCACAACCTGAATCACCTCGAATAAACTGCCAGACCTTATAGACTGAAGAATAACTTGTCAATTGTGACAAAGCTATTTTATCCCTTTCCTTCGGTCGCACGAAATGCCGAGGTTGACCTATGATCGCCCAACTTGACCGCCAAACCCAAGACCAATGCATTATTCAATCTGGACGCACTTGGGAGCAATTCAAGCTCATTCAAGCGGGCTTTGAAGATTCCCGTGGAGTCAGGCTGTTTTATTACAACCACACGATCGAGATTCTTATGCCTGGACGAGATCACGAGTTTTTTAGCCGATTCATCGGATTTCTGGTTGGCGTCTACTGCATGGACAAGGGCGTCGAATTTGAGCCATTGGGGTCAATGACTCAGGAGCAAGAAGGCGTCGTCTCTACCCAAGCGGACGAATCTTACACCTTTGGCAACTCGAAACCGACTCCAGATCTCGCCATCGAAATCACCTTCACTAGTGGCAACGCCAGCAAGCTAAATCGCTATGGAGCGCTGGGAGTTCCTGAAGTGTGGTTTTGGGAAGATGGCTTATTTAGTCTCTACCACTTGCGTTCATCCGGTTATGAGCAGATTGACCGCAGCGAAATCCCGGAACTGGCAGCCCTCGATATCGAATTGCTGACGCGGTGCGTTCTGATGGCGCAAACTTCAAGACTGGCTGCGATCGCAGAATTTCGGCAAGCGATTTCTAGCTCAGCGGATCGCTCGCAACAATCCGATTCCTGAGAACTAGCGCAAGAATCGTTCGCTGATTCAGGCAAATTTTGATGAGGACTATGATGGTTGGGCCAGAGTCTCAAAACGCACCGAACCGGGTTGAACCCCTCAAACTCAGCCGGGAAGACCACGAACAGCAACGTTGTCACTGCGGCGAATGCTTTGATCCAACGCTCGAACACTTCCCGCGAACGTTTCGCTGCACCTCCTGCTCTCAGGAAGTGCCTTGGTGTCGAGGCATGGATGACAACTATGCAGAACTGTGCGATCAGTGTGCCATCAATCTGATGAGTTTGGAGGGACTGCTCGATCGATAAGACATGAGCAACCCTCTAAACCGCCGCGATTTGGGAATCCTGAGCGCAAGTTCCTCCCCAATCGCCATGTTCACTCCACAGCAACAGACCCTCTTGGAAGCCATGCAAGCCCGTCGCTTCCTCGACTCGCTCCCTTCCCTGTCTATCAATAACGCAATCGTTATCATCTACGACCATAAACTCAACCTCTTCGCTCGTCATCCCAGCGTTGTGGATTGGGTTGTGACGCACCTGAAGCTGGTTAAGTATATGGCATGGCTCACGTGCGGCGTCCAGTCGATCGTCCTGCTCTGCTACGGGGAGATTGTGGACGAATTCGCTGTGCGGGATATAGCGCTCCGTGCATCATCGGGCCTTGGGAAACACGGGGCAGAAATGTTTGATTGCTAACAGATCAAGCGCGTCTGTCGGCACTCGCGGCGGCGGTGTGGCACAGAACTTCTTTGCTTGGGTGATTAGTTCATCTGAATTGGCGTTTGCCAGTTTCAGCACCAATTGAGTTTGCGGTGTCGCTTTGACTTGTTTTAGCTCTGAGATAAACGCCATCTCGCGGGTCAAATCCGATGGTGGGGAGACGTAGGCTGAAACCGGAGTCGATAGAACGATCGTCTCAATTAGGGCGAAGCAGAAGAGTTTGAAGTTCATTGGGTGTGTGGGGCAAAACTTTTGACTAGTGCAGTTCGGCGGAAATAATTCGACAGTTCATTGAGGTTTGGGTGGAAAGCCTTGAAACTTCCGATTGAATGGCTTTGCCATTGTGCAATTAAAGTACTGAATAAACGCCCGAATTTGCTGGTCAAGATCCAAGGTCGAAGTAAAGTTTCCTCGTCGGATCAGTCGCCGCACTAAGACACTAAACCAAACGTGAGTTCGGGTTAAGCCAAGTGCTGTGAAAGCCTGATATTAAGGGCTTTAGCCAAGTGGCTGGGCTACGAGCTATTCTCAATAAAGTTGACTATTGAGAATATTCGCATTTGTGAGACTTGTTGATAGAAGCTTTGCGTGCTGTGCTGAAATAAGGTACGAGAAACTATGGGTTCTAGCGATTTCTTATCCCGAACTCACGTTAAACCAACATTCAATTTGATTCAGCCAAGAGGTATGCTTTGGAACATAAACAAATCGAATGCGGTGAGTTGGATCGCTGAGGAAGGCGGCTCGCGATGCCATCGATTTGAGAATGCCAGACTTGCCCTTGATGCCCAAGTCAAGTGGGATTTCACAGCAAGCCGCGACCAAGCGCACCCAAGAAACCGATTGATGGGTATTAAGTTGATCTAGCACAAAAATCCAACCGTCGTCGGGTGCGGTTTCGATGGTACGGGCAACGTGATTCGCGAAGTCAAATTCTGTGCGGGTTGCACCGAGCGATGCGAGTCCAATGCCTCCTTGGGCGATCTGCCAGTTGGCAATCAAGCTCAAGGTTCCATGTCGGATGTATTCAAACTCTTGTCGTTGCACCTGAGCAGGACGCATCGGCTGAGTGGGAGCCGCCCGTTCTAATGCTTGAATCCCGGTCATCTCATCGGTGCTCACGACCCGGATGTTCTGGTCGTTGAGTGCTGAGGCTGACTGATACAACTCGCACACGGTTTTAACTTGTTGCTCGAAGGCGTCTGTATCCTCTGGACAAGCATTCAACCAGTAGCGGTTACGGTGCGGTTGTAAACTGGCCTCGCTTTAAAAAACGCTCCACACTGCGCGGGGAAATGCTCTCGACAATGCCCCGCCTGACTGCTTCATCCGCGAGTTCTCGCACACTCCACTCACTAATGGGTCGCCCACTCTGCTGCGGGTCTTCACACGCCAGTGCCACAATCTGCACCACTTGCTCAAGGCTAAATTGGCTCGGTGTCCCAGGTCGCGCCTCATCCCGGAACAGATCTAAAACAACCGCTCGAAGGCCGTTCTCTGCCTCGTTCGCTTCCGCATGGACAAGTCGGTCTTGGCTATTCAACCATCGCTGTCGCCACATCCGAACTTGGGCGCGATCCAATTGCAAGTGTTGAGTGATCTCGCTGTTCGTTTTGCCTTGGGCTGCTGCCAGGATAATCTGGGCCCGCCGTACCATTCGGTAGGGGTTCGTCGTCTGCCGAGCCAGTTGTTCTAGGCATTCTCGTTGTGCTGTGCTTAAAACAATCACACTCGCTTTTGGCGTTGGCATGGCAAAGTCACCTTCGATCTGGGGATCAACAGTCTGACCTTACACAAACTTTGTGCCAAGTTTACAAAACTGAAGGATTATTTTCGCTTTACTGCACTAGGATGCCCCACATTGCCGCCTCCGAGCAGAATTTCTGCTGCTGGTTTGGTTTTAAAAACAAAAGCTAAAATTTTTGGCTTCAATCAAGCGATCGCTGAAAGCGCACCTCCTTTCGATTAACCTTTCCTAAAACTGGGAGACTTCAACCTGTGACGATTAAGACTCAAGAAGTTGCAGCCAACAGAATCAAGAGCTTCAACTGGCGCGGAATTCATGTCGCGTTCGTCCCCTCGATCGGTTTTATTTTGCTTGAATCATTTCTGCCCGAAGACATACCCTTGTACTATGCTGCGCACGCTTAAGATGTATAGAAAAGCTCAGGGTGCAAGCACAGTAATACGGAATACAAGAGACGTTTTAGACCACCTTTAGATAGGCACCGCCTGTTTAGTCGAATTTAGTAAAGCCCCACTAACAATCAATCTTGAAAATGTCAGATCACCTATCTCAGACAAGCCTCAGTCGTCTCACCCTCAAGCAAGCGATCGCTGTGCTCGTCGAAGAGTACCAACTGTCAGAAGTTTTAGATCGCTTAGCAGAATTAGCCGATTTTAAGGCTCAGAACCCTGAGACCTCAGACAAGACTTCGAAGTGGCAAGAACTAGCCAGAACCTTGGAATCTGCTACTGAGCAGGCGAAAGCATTAGAGCTCGGACTCGATCACCTCAGAAGCGACTCGGATCACCTCTAGAGCCTCCTTCGACGACAAGCGACGAACGTCTTGAAGGATGTCGTTGAGAGGTCGCCCTGGTCCGGCGATTTGACGATCGTCAAGATAAGCTTCTAATTCCTCACGGGTCCAGCGATTGGCGATCGCGATTTTCTCCAGGTTTTCAAGTCGGGGGAAGTGATCGCCAATCATGTACTGCTGAAGGCTTCCGACGTTAATTTGAACCTTGCGAGCGAACTGGCGCTGCGACAAGTCGCCCCGCATCTGTTCTAAAAGTTTAATGAGTCTTCTTTGGCGCAGGTCCATTCACGTGGTTTTAAGTGCTAAGAGAGGTTCGAGATCTCTAGGTCCATTCACGTAATTCTAAGCTCTAAGAGGGCTTAGAAATCTCTACGAACACATTACCGTCAAAGCGCCAAAAACAACATTAAGCATTTCAATGTACGTGTTTTTGCCATTTCAATGTCTACATATTTGTCAAAAATGATTATTAGATACTTGTCAAAAATGATCATTAGATGGTCATTTCGTGCATAATGATCGTGCGTACCACTTAGCATCACTAAACCTATGCCTCGCTCAATAGCTTGTCGGCCCCTTTATGAGAGGGCGATCGAACTACACCAGACCGAAAAAATGAACGCGCCGCAGATTCTACGCGCACTAGACATGCAAGTTGGGCGAAATACTGTCTATCGATGGATAAGGCAATGGAAAGCAGAGCAAGAAGCGCAAGCTGCTCAGAAGCTTTGCCCCAACAGCAAAGAAGCCGCTTAGCTGGACACTAAGCGACTTTCACATGTTGAATCCTAGTTTCTTCTAATTTCCAAAACCGAAACTCTTTAGCTGGACACTAAGTTGTTTCAACAAACCGCTAACAGCCATCTGGCTCTCGTGGTGAATAGCTCAAACCAAAAGGCGCTCAATTCAATGAATTGCAAGCGTCCCGCAGGCTTTTGTGTGCCTTTATTTTACCGATGAATGTGCTTCATGTCTATGCGAGAGCATGAAGTGCTTAATCCAACAAGTGGCGAATCTACCGAAACAGGTAGGAAAAAGTGAACCTATCGCTTCGCTTTCGACTCTGCAAAACGCCTCAACGCTTCCCCTGCCCAATGTTCCGTCCCCGTATCACGACCCTACGGAGTATCCAACTTTATGAAATTTTCTTCAAACGACTTCTTCCCCCATACCAAATTCACCCAGCCGTTGCTGCCCTACGAAGTGCGCGGCTCGAATCAAAGTTCGCTCGCCTGCTCTGCCTCAGATCCTGGCACGGCGATCGACCAGTTTCTAATCTGCTTTGCTTCAAGCCCAGGCGCGGCGATCGGCCAGTTTAGCGAAGCTTTTCCTGATGAAGAGTTCTCTTCGATCCAATGTTTGCAGCTCCAAGCTCAGCAAGAGAATGTTTGGCGCGGTCATTGGGTCGCCACCACCGAAGGCGATCGGGTGATGATCCTGCGATCGCGGCTCATCAATAAAACTCCTCACTACGAAACCAGTTTGGAGGTGGGTGCGTGGTTCCCAGCGTCTGAATTTGCACAAGTGATGGAGGCAGTAGCAGCATGATTCAGGAATTACTTCAAAAATGGGCAGCACTCGAACCCAGTCGCTGCTGCCGTGACGGGAATGACTACAGACTGCTGGATGACGGCAGGTATCACTACATTCCGCCACACCCCACCTTTAGCGATTATCTAGCCCTCCTGCAACATGCCGTGCAAGCTGCGATCTCATCTCGCGGCTCGCGGATGCAACTTGAAAACAGTCTCGACGGGTGGAAAGTTGTCCTGTTGCATCCAGATGTAGTTGGTGCGCCGATCCTTAGTCTAGGCAAAGAGGCTGCGATCGCGCTGCTGACTGCTTATGTGAACTGGCTTGAGAAGAATCAGGAGGTGCGATCGTGAGCACTCGAAACCCACGACAAACCACGATCGGCGACTGGACTGGCAAACACTTCTTTGCAGCAACAGAACTGGCAAAACTTCCAGGAATGCCCCAAACAGCCGCAGAGATTGAGAAGCTGGCACAGCAGCAGGGGTGGAGAGTTCGACCCTACGCGGGAACGCCTGAATACTACTTTGGGGATTTCCCCAGAGCAACGAAAGAATACTTCCTGACACGTCAGGCAGCGAACCAGCCGGAGGTGACGGCATGAGCTTAACGCTGCAATCCCCTCAGCATCGCGTCAGCTCTCACAAGCGCCGGTGCTCCCTCTGTAGGAAGCAATTCAAAGGAGCCTCAATTTTGTTTTACATGCAAGAGTCGCCTCGACTTCAAGAGTGGTGTAAGGAGTGTCAGAACGTGAGTTTGAGCCAAAAAAGTGGGGGCAGCAAATGAACTTACCTGCCCCCCTAAAACAACAACAAAATTCAAATTCACGATACAACACTGAGCATATCGAAACCAAGCACAGAGATGAATGGGTCATTGGCAGTGGAGTAGAGGCGGACATCGTTGCGCTTAACATTGAAAGTTTTGTTGGTGAAACCGTTTACGAGCTGCTGCTGGGTGACTCAATGGAGAAGCGGGGCGGACATGCCAGCCAGTATGTCACCGCAGAAACAGGCCGCGATTTTAGAAAGTATGAACTCCTAACGAAAGGCGGCTGGTGGTGCAGTGGACTAGATCCGCTCAAGAACTGGGAGCCGATGGCGTGGGGGCAATTTAAGGGTGATTTCCCACGATTTAGCGACGAAAAACCGGGAGAGTTCGTTAAGTATGATGCTCCGAAGCGAGTGCCATTAGGAGCGCATTATCTACGAGTGCCGCTTCACATCTGGCTTAACGTTGCAGAGCGTTACCGCATCGCCATGCCGACCAACATCCCCATTTCAGAGCGCGGCGAAGCCATCGGCTTTTGGGAATGGGTCAGAGTCAAGAATGTTCCGGTCACACTTACTGAAGGAGCCAAGAAAGCCGGATGTTTGCTCAGTTTGGGCTATGCCGCGATCGGGTGTAGTGGTGTCGGTACGGTAGTTCAGGAAAATGATGAACGCAAGGTTCGGTTGCTCAAACCGCTTCTACGTCCCTGCTTCCAACCCTTTGCAACCGAAGGGCGAGAATGGCTGATTTGCTTCGACTACGATCAGAAGCTCAAAACTCGCCGCACCGTCAATAAGCAGATCGACAAAATCTATTGGCACCTGATTCAGAACTATCGGTGTGAGCCGAAAATTTGCCGTCTCCCTGGTCCTCAGAAGGGCGTCGATGATTTTGTCGTAGCGCAAGGGGCGGCGGCATTAGAGCCGGTGTTTGCCAGCGCTCGCACCCTAGAAGAGGATCGAATCCGCCACTACTCCGGTCTCAGCTTTCCGGTCGCGATGCCACTGGATCAGCGCTATGTCAGCGATATTGATATTCCCGACGGCGAGAAGCTTGTATTCGTACGGTCGCCCAAGAATACGGGTAAATCGACGCTATTAAAGAAAGTTCAAGGCAAGGCACAAGACCGCGACGTTCCGGTTCCGATCCTGGTCCTGACCCACCGTGTCCAGCTTGGACAAGCCACCTGCCACCCCGAAAAGCTCGCCCTGCCCTTTGCCTCTGAAGCACGAGATATGCAAGAAGGACGGCTGTTTGGGTGTGGGATGTGCGTGGATTCGATGCATCCAAACTCAGGGATGAGATTTGATGCTGACAACTGGTACAGCGACGGCAATGTCATTCTCGTCCTAGATGAAGTTGAACAGTTTATTAAGCATTTACTGTTCGCCTCAACAGAGGTAAGCCGTTACCGCACGCCCATCCTGAAAGAATTCCAGAAGCTGATCAAAAATATTTTGGAGTCCGACCACGGCAAAATCATTGGTCTCGATGCCGATCTGTGCGACCTCAGCATCAATTTCATTCGCGGCATGGCTGAAACCTCCATTGCGCCGTGGATTGTCGAAAACCATTGGAAGCCGAACGATGAGCAGGCATGGACGGTCTACGAATACGACCAAACCACGCCGAAGGCATGGCTCAGCAGTTTGTTTAACAAGTTAGAGGATGGTCCCGGATTCATCTTCACCGAGTCTCAAAAATCGTCCTCCACTTGGTCCACAACAAACCTCGAAACGGTTTTACAGGCTCAATTCCCAGATAAGAAGATTCTGCGAATTGATGCCTATACCGTTGCTGACCCCAAGCATCCCGCCTACCGCTGCGTAGCAGATATCAACAAGATTATTGCGGACTACGATATTGTGCTGGCCAGCCCGACGATCGGGACCGGAGTCTCAATCGATATCCGTGGGCACTTCAAGAGCGTCTGGGGCTGCTTTTGGGGCGTAGGTGACTCGGATTGTGCTCGTCAAGCGCTGTCCCGAGTGAGAGAACCTGTGGAGCGGCATGTGTGGGCAAAATCAAACGGCGTCAGAAAAATTGCTCGCGGGGAAACGTCGCTCTACACGCTGCTGCACAATGAGGAGGTGCTAACCGAGCAGGCCGTGAAGCGAATTCTCGCCACGACGGAGAGCTTCAGCGCGGATGAGGGTTTCTCTCATAACGACACCGCGTTCAATACGTGGGGCAAGATTGCGGTGATTCATAATTTTGATTCTCGCCGTTACAGAACCAACATTCTTCAGGGATTGGAGCAAGAAGGGCACGTGATCGAATGGGGCTATCAGTGCCTCGATGACGCGGAACTCTATGAAGCGCTGACTAAAGCGCGGGATGCAAAGACGGACTTAGAGGATGAATCGATCGTCAATGCGGACGACATCACCGACAGCAAGGCTGAGGAGTTGAGCCGTAAGAAAGAGAAGTCTCCTGAAGACTGGTTCACGGAGCGCAAACACGAGCTGCAAAAGAAATATCTAATTCCAATCGATAAACCTCTGATTGAGCGCGATCGGGATAAATGGTTCAGCCAAATCCGATTGCACTACTTCGCGACCGTCGGCGAGCCCTTCTTGATGGATCGGGACCGCAACATCTTTGAGGGCTTGCTGCAAAATGGGCAGCTCTGGAAGCCGACGCTCAACCGCAGCGTGCTGGTCTTGCAGGTCGCTTGCCTGAAGTATCTCAAGGTTCTGGAACTGCTTCATCCCAAGCGAGCGGCGAAAGGATACCGCAATACCGATCGAGATTTGATCGAATTGGCACAAGCCGCGATCTCGAACCGTAAGCAGCTCAACCCAATTTTGAGCGCCACGATCGGCGACAAGATGACCCCGATCAAGGTGCTCAAGGTGCTCGTGGGCAAGCTAGGGCTGACCTTAAGCCGCATGGGTCAAGAAGGCGGTAGGGGCAAGGGCAATCGGCAGTGGGTGTACAGCTACGAATCGCCCAAAGACGCACGAGAAAAGGTGTTTGCCAAGTGGCTAGAGCGTGACGCGCTAAGTCGGAGTGAGTCCGCCGTGCACACAAATTCTATATATCTAGATAGTAAGGGTGATGTGCATGGGGAGGTAGCCGCATGAACAGCCTTCCAGATTGGGTAAAACCCAACGCCGTCGCACTCCATCGCTCCGGCACCCTCTTCACCATTCAAGGGGTCAAAAAAGTTCGAAATAAGGACAGCTATTTCCTGAATCCGTGGGCAACTGGCAGCGGGGTTACGTTCCCGCTTTGCGAGTGCCAAGCCGCGACGCCCGAACTGGTGCCCGATCAAGCCATGTATCTCAGCCCAAACGGGCATCACCTGAAGGTCTATCGCATCCCCATCGGATTTGCCGTGTCTGGCGGTAAGCGGCGGTGGGGAGTGGCCTTGCCTCAAGAGAATGGGCTGGCAGCGGCACAATCCTTAGCTCAAGCGTTCAGTGGTGAAATCGTGGAGGTGGACAATGACAAGTGGTGAACAAATTGGATTGCTCGATCACGTTGTGCCGCTCGAACAAACCGTTTCGGCGGCTCCTTCCATCAAGCTTAGGGACTGGGTGAAAGTTGTGAGAGTTGAGAAGCTGCCCAAACCTTGCTCGGGCAGATTGGGATTGTCTCCTTGATGATCACCGCCGATATTGCTCAAATTGAAATTAAAGGGCAAGCCTGGGTGCTGGGAACAGCGCAACTTGAGTTCGTTCCGGCTCCACAACCTACCAGCCCCTCTGGATTAGATTTGTGGCATAAGGCGATCAAACATCACGCCACTCGCATTGTTTCAAAGCTGGCATCTAGCCCCAACGCCAGCCGATATCGCTCAGTCATCGAAGACTTGGGAGGCAAACCATGACACTTCAAGGCACGCAATTGGAGCTAATTGACGAGAGAACGCTAACCTTGCCCGTTGAGTTTTATCCCAACTTTCTATCTGGCAATGAAGCGGATCGATTGTTTGAGCAGAGCCAACAACTGCAATGGCAGCAGAACAAAATTCGCATGTTGGGTAAGTGGATGGACGTGCCCCGCTTAGAAGCCATCTACGGCGATGAAGGGTGCGATTACCTCTACAGCAAAACAGTTTTGCTTCAGCCACTGCCCTGGGCAGATTGTTTGCAACAGCTCAGAGAAAAGATTGAGAATCACACGGGCTGTCGTTACCACATTGTCATCGGCAACCGTTACCGCAATGGCAAGGACTCCATTGGGTGGCACGCCGATAAAGAATCAACGATGGGTGAGAAGCCCGCGATCGCATCCATATCACTTGGAGCCACACGCCGATTCAGTATTAAGCCCAAGGGAAGCCGGGGCGAGACACAGCATTTTGAGCTAGAGCATGGGTCGCTGATTTTCATGCGTCCTGGCTGTCAATCGACTCACGTTCATCAAGTTTCAAAAACAGCTAAACCCGTGGGAGAGCGCATCAACTGGACATTTAGACCGCACGTTAAAGGAAGCGATGAGCACTAATCCATTTACAGGCGAGATCATTGGCGAGCGGGTGGAACCGAATCCGCCCACGGATTGGACGGTCAAGCGGCAGGTCCAAGAATATTTCGAGGAGAACAATTCAGCTTCGGAGGCTGGCAAAGTCGATCGGGGCTGCTATGCCTCCACAATTGCCAGGGAAATGAACCTCAAATGGGCAGATGTGACAAAGGCTTTGGAAGAGTTGCACAAAGAGGTTTTTTTGACGCGATCGAAGAACCACACGTATCGGAGGAGCCAGAAACGCTAATGGCAACGCAAAATTACACTTGGATCAACAAATATGAAGTAGCCAAGCTGCTCAATATCCACTGGAAAACGGCTGGGGGTTGGAGATTAAGCGGCGAGGCTGGATGGATTGAGGGGATTCACTACCAACAGGTGGGTAGGCAATTTCTCTACAACAAAGAGCTGCTCGAAGACTGGATTGCCCATCGCAATGATCCCAATGGGCATCTAGCCGCGATCGAGGCATATCAAGCGACCCTGAAATCGAATCAATCCAAGCGGAGGAGGGCAAGCTAATCACTCAACACATCCGGCAACGAGGATCGATCGCCCACCTCACTCAGATAGTTTCTAAATAGCGTTCGCGGGTCATGTCCCAACATGCGGGCGATTTTGGCAGGATTCTCGCCATACTCGAAAATCGATAGCGACGCTATGGTGTGACGGGAATTGTAGGGGCGGCGATAATCAATCCCGGCCTTGCCTAACACTTCTTTCCACGCCCGCTTTGCAAAGTTGCGAGGATTAATAGTTTTACCCCGACGAGACGGAAACACAGCATCATCCGGTTTAGCATTGAGAGGTTTGCGGCGCTTCAGCAGCTCCTGTACTCGCTCGGGGAGGATAAAATCTCGTGATTCATTGGTTTTAGTCGCCTTGCGATCGCCGTCAACTGTCACCGATTCCCCGATCCAAATCGCTGAGCAGTCATCCGAGAGATGCTTCCACTGCAGCGCAACCGCTTCCCCAGTCCGGCAGCCGATACTCAGAAAGAACTCCACAAAATCAGCGTAGTAGGTGTACTCTGGATCGACTCGAAACCCTTGCACGATCGCTCTGACCTCTGCTTTAGAAAACGGTTTCGACTTCTGTTTGGGAGGCACTTTGAAGGTGCGAACCACTTCACCCCAAGGGTTGGAAGCTACGAGCTTCCGCTTCACGCCCCACTCCCAGCAGGCAGAAACCAGCGTTAACTTATCGAACACCGTAATCGGCTGAAGCTTTTCTGATTTCAGCAGCCAATCTCTAAACTCAACTGCCTCAGTCTCCCCAAGGCTGACGGCAGTTTTTTGTTTGAAGAATTTTTCTAGATGATTTGATAACCCTCTGTATTTGATCAGAGTGGTTTTATATACATATTGTTTTTTATATTCAATAAACCGTTTAAACATCTCCCCAATAGAAATACGAGAGGTTGGGAGACTAGAACGGTATTTCTCCAAGGTGGGATCAAACCCGTCATGGGCTAAGTCTCGCTCGATCAGCTTTGCCTTGAGTTCTGCCACTTTTCGATTGGTCAGATTGTCAGGCAGCCCAATCGCCATTTCATATCGCTCTCCATTCCCTCCAAGCTCCTCGCTCCACGTCCAGCGCAGAGTTAAGCGTCCTTTTGCAACTCGTACCGTTACCGTTCCTTTCGCTGACTTCGGCATTGGGATCTAACCTCAGTTGGGAGAAATCGAGCCTAATCGTCCCCCAATTTCACCCCAATAATTGCTACAGATTGTTCCAGAACACTCCAGATTGCTCCAGATTTGCACCGATAGTGGTCGTGGTTAGATGCCCCTTTAAAACTTAGAAACCCTCTCTATGAGAGGGTTTCTATCTATCGGAGCGACAGGATTTGAACCTGCGACCCCTACTACCCCAAAGTAGTGCGCTACCAAGCTGCGCTACGCCCCGATGCCTTTTCTGTGTAATTCCTATGCAGGTTCCAGATTCAGAATACCACTTTCAAGAGCGGTGAAAAGTGGTAATACCAATTTCAGGCACCAACTTTCCGGTGCTCTCTTGGGTGGCATACCCTATAATACCATATTAAAAACGGCATAGTGCCGTAGGAATCAGGGCGAACGCATCTTAAATCTTAAAAGTGGGTAAGCAGGAAACCTAGCGTTTCGGGTGTTCATGCGGGAAGATCAACTCAACCCGATGAGCCACAAGCGATGAAACTAAAACCGAAAGGCAAGAGACTTCTTGCAAAAGTCAGGGAGCTACTTCTAGAGTCGATTTGTTCTTGAGTGCTAATTCGTAGTTGTACAGTCCTGCCATCAAGTTGAAGCGTAAGCCAAATCGCTTTCGCCGATTCCGGTATCGCTCTGACAAGATGCGCCAGATTTTGAGGCGACGGTTACCCAAAAGGGAACTTGCTTCGCAAATGACGTGCTCGGCAACGATTCGTCGTTGCGCTAAGGTGCGGTTGTGGCCGCGGTCAGCTTTGTCCAAGGTTGCCTGTTTCGGCTTCTTTTTTGGGGTCTGGCTGTTTGCATGAAGTTTGAGAACGCCTTGGTAGCCCTTGTCAGCTAGCAGTTGAATGTCAGCACGCAGCGGTAGACGGCTTTGCTTAAAGACCCGAAAATCATGACTTCTGCCCTTAGCATGAGCGGCACAGATAATCGCTCCGGTGACTTGGTCAACCACTACTTGGGATTTGAGCGTGTGCCGCTTCTTCTTACCGGAGTAGAATTGTCGCTGTTTTTTTAGGACGTTCCACAAGGGTTTCCGTCACATCGACGACCAGCACTTTGATCTCCGAGTCGGCGGCATGGAGTTTCTTCTTTCCAGGCAACGCAAACCGTCCCGACTCAATCAGCGCCGTTTCGACTGCCCGAATGGTTCGATGGGCCGTTGATTCATCCACTCCCCACGATTGAGCAATATGAAAGTAGGTGCGGTATTCTCGCCAATATTGCAGCGTCATCAGGAGTTGGTTCGCGATACTCAACTTCGACGCTCTACCTGATTTGCGCTTCTGTTGCGCTTTTGCGTCTAGCACCCTTACCATTTCGCTAAATGTTTCCGGACGCACCCCGCATAGTCGTTTGAATGCTTCGGGTTTGAGGTCTTGGACTTGTTCGTAGGTCATTAGCTTTGCCTCCTTGACCTACTTGTACTGATTTTTTAGACTTTTGCAAGAAGTCTAGTCTACAAATGAACCTACTGTCCGAGCAGAAGATTGCCAAACTGATTGAGTTGATGGAAGAACTGCGTCGTGACTTGCCGAATGTGAAAGACCGACATGATCCTGAATCAGAGGTGTTGCGACACTCGACTGACCCTCACTTGATTGTGGATCTGCTGGAAGAGAGACTGGAAGAAGAGTTAGCAGAGCTGCAGGAGCAGGAAAACGCTGGTCAAACTTCTACATGAAGCAGAATCAAGTTTCTAGATTAACGTGACCTTAGCTACTACCCGTGCAATTTGTGTAGAGATAATTCTTGATGTTGCCACGGTCAGCACCGGGGGAGAGGTGTTGAGCGACAATCATATTGGCCCAATCGACGATTGCATTGCCCATCCCA
>NZ_JCACKG010000032.1:0-2082 GCF_059505265.1 Myxacorys chilensis
CGGACGCCACACCAGGCGCTGGCACTGGCTTGCCTCGACCACGGCGCGGTGGCCTCGCACCGCTCGGCAGCCGCGCTGCACGGCCTCGGCGGGTTCCGCATCGATGCGCCTTTTGAGGTCGTGCTCCGGCACGCACACCGTCGACGCAGCTCGCCGGGCCCGACCGTCCACACGAGCACCTGGTTGCCGCACGATGATCTCCTGGAGGTCGCCGGGATCCCCACCCTGGGGGTGGCCCGGACCCTCCTGACGCTCGCTGCCCTCGTCCCCCAGATTCCGATGGACGTGGTCCGGAACGCGGTCGACGCTGCGATCCGTGACGGCAAGGCAACCGAGCAGTGGCTGTGCTGGCGCCTCGAGCAGGTCCGCTGTCGAGGCCGCAACGGCGTCCGCGCCTTCGAGCAGATCCTGACGGAGCGCACGGGCGCGGCCACCGAGAGCTGGCTGGAGCGGGAGCTGCTCCGGGTCCTGGCCGACGCCGGGTTGCCGATCCCGAAGTGCCAGCAGCGGATCGAACGCCGAGGCGCCTTCGTCGGCAGGGTGGACTTCCTCTACGAACCCGAGCGGGTCATCGTCGAGGTCGGCGGGCACCAGCACCACAGCACGGCACTGCAGCTGGCGAACGACGCACGTCGGCGCAACGGACTCCACTTGGCGGGCTTCCACGTCCTGGAGTTCACCTACCGCGACGTGGTGGAGGATCCGTCCTACGTCGTGGCCCACATCGCCGACGCGCTCACGCTCGCCCGTACCGGCTGAGCCGGACGGTCTCCCGAGCTCGACCCGGGTGGCCGGAATGGCAACCCCCTGCACCCCGGGCAGCTCCTGTGCCGTTCTTGTCGCATCGAAGGCTCCATGTCGACCAGATCTGCGACGAGGACGGGACGCTGGCCATTCAGGGGCGGGCCCTTCAGGAGCGGGCCCTCGGCGGCCCGGCGCAGAGGTGGGTCAGCTGGTGGCGCGCTGGTTGAGGAGGGCGGTGGCGGCCTTGCCGTCGGCCTGGCCCTTGGTGGCCTTCATGACCTGGCCGATGAAGAAGCCGGTGAGCTTGCCGCGGACCTTCGGGTCGCCGGTGGTGAACTGCTCCCACTCGGCGGGGTTGGCGGCGATCACCGCGTCGACCGCCGCCTCGAGCGCCCCGGTGTCCATGGCCTCGAAGCCCTTGGCCTTGGCCACGTCGGCGGCGGTGGCCGACGGGTCGCCCACCAGCTCGGCCAGCACCTGCTTGGCCTGGGTCGCGGTGAGCTCGCCCGCCACCTCCAGGGCGACCAGCTCGGCCAGGCGGACCGGCGCCAGCTCGCCACCGCGGTCGCCGGCCAGGTTCTGGGCGACGTGGACCAGCACACGTCCCTTGGCCGCGTCGGGCGCAGCGATGGCGTCGGCCAGGTCGGCGTCGCCCACCACCCAGGTCGACGGCGACGCCACGTACCCGCGAAGACCGCTACCGGTCGTGACGGCCTCGGCACCACCGTCGGCACCACTGGCACCGCCGGCCAGGCGGGTCACCCAGGCCATGGCCAGGAGGGCCTGGTCGTCCTGGCCGCGGTCGACCACGACCACCACGGCCTCGGCGGCGCGCGCCTCGCCGGCGGCACCGGCGAGCCGGGCCCGACGGGCCGCCGGCAGCATCGGCAGCGACGCCGCGATCTGGGCGACCCAGGCCGGGTCGGGGTCGACCGGCACCAGGTCGGGCTCGGGGAAGTACCGGTAGTCGTCCGCCTCCTCCTTCGAGCGCATGGTGCCGGTCACGCCCTGCGCCTCGTCCCAGTGCCTCGTCTCCTGCACGACCCGCTCCCCCGCGGCGTGGAGCTCGGCCTGGCGCGTGGCCTCGTGCTCGATGGCGCGGCCGAGCGAGCGCAAGGAGTTGAGGTTCTTGATCTCGCAGCGCGTGCGCAGCTCGCTCGACCCCTCGGGGCGGACCGACACGTTGGCGTCCACCCGCAGGGAGCCCTCCTCCATCTTCCCGTCGGAGATGCCGCAGGCGACGAGGATGGCGCGGAGCTCGGCCAGGTACTGGCGGGCCTGCTCGGTGGAGCGCACGTGCGGGCGCGACACGATCTCGAGCAGCGGCACGCCGGCGCG
>NZ_JCACKG010000033.1:0-2081 GCF_059505265.1 Myxacorys chilensis
ATGGTCGTAGGCCTTCCGCAGCCCGAGATAGAGGACCACGCCCGAGCAGGCGGCCTCGCGCTTGCGGCCGCGGTTGAAGTCGTCCCAAGCCGCACCGCCGATGAGCTCGCGGTAGGTTCGTACCGAGTCCATGTTGGAGACGATCCGGTCGAAAGCCATCCGCTCGCCGTGAGCGGTGACGACGGCGGTGGCGCGTCCCTCTTCGGTGTGGATGCGCGTCACGTCCACGCCGGTGCGGAAGTCCACCCCCAGTTCCTCAGCCAGCCGGGTGAGCGCGACGGGGACGGCCCGGGTGCCGCCCATCGGGTACCAGACGCCTTCGCCCTGCTGCATCTGCGCGATGCCGCAGAGGACCGCCGGCGCGCCAAGGGGGGAGGAGCCGACGTACTGGATGAAATGCTCGAGCATCTGGCGGACGCGCGGGTCGGCGACGTTGCGCTTGATCTGGCCCGCGACGGTGCGGTGCATACGGAGGCTCAGCACGTCCGACAGCGTGCTAAGGGACATGTTGGCCTTGAGGTCCATGGTGTCTTTCAGGTCCTCGACGGACTTCCAGAAGAAGAACCGGTCGGACACGTCGGCCAGGCGCCGGGCCACGGCCATGAAGTCGTCGAAACCCTGCGCGTCGCGGGCCGAGAGCGCGGCAATGGACCGGCGCGCCTCGGCCGGGTCGTCGCGCAGGTCGAGCACGGTGCCGTCGTCGTAGAAGCAGCGCCACTGCGGATCGAGGCGGACGAGGGTGAGGTAGTCCGACAGGCTCCGCCCCGCTTCGGAGAAGATGCGTTCGAGCACGCGGGGCATGGTGAGGATCGTCGGCCCCATGTCGAAGCGGAAGCCGCCTTCCTCGAGCACCGCGGCCTTGCCGCCGAGCCAAGGGTTCTTCTCGAAGAGCGTGACCTTGTGGCCGCGCGCCGCCAGCGTGCAGGCCGAGGCGAGGCCGCCCAGGCCCCCGCCGATGATGCCCACCTTGCTCATTCCGCCGCCTCCGTCATGCCCTGACCCAGCGCGCTCTCGGGGATGCGCCCGGCCTCCAATCCCAGGTCCCCGGCCAGGAGCTTGGTCGCGATCCGGGCCGATTCGAAGATGGTGGGGAGCCCGCTCCCCGGATGGGTGCCGCCGCCGGTGAGATAGACCCCGTCGAGGTCCTCGAACCGGTTCCGTGGCCGCAGATGCAGCATCTGGCCTAGATTGTGCGCGAGGTTGAAGGTTGCGCCGCGGTAGATGCCCGAAGCCTCCCAGTCGGGCGGGGCGACCATGCGTTCGGTCCGGATAAGCGGGCGCACGTCGGTGCCGGTCCAGACCTCCAAGCGGTCGAGCACCGCCTCGCGGTAGGGCGCGGCGATGACCCGCCAGTCGGCGCCCGTGGCGAGGTTGCCGACGGGGACGAGGACGTACAGGGCCGAGTGGCCCGGCGGCGCTAGCGACGGGTCGGTGACGGAGGCGTTCTGGACGTAGATCGAGGGCTCGGTCGGGGCTTTTCCTTCCTCGATCTCGCGAATGTTGCGGGCGTAGTCGCGCGACAGGAAGATCGTGTGGTGGGCGAGGGGCATAGTCCTCTCGATCCCGAGATAGAGCATGAAGGTCGAGCAGGAGTAGCTCTTGGCCCCGATCCGTGCGTCGGTCCAGCGGCGGCGCAGCGCGTCGGGGACGAGGCTGCGCATGGCCTGTGCGAAGTCCGCGTTCACGACGACGGCATCGGCCTCGTAGGTCGCGCGGGCCGTGCGGACGCCGGTGGCGCGGCGGCCCTCGAAGGTCAGGGCCGTGACCGGCTCGTTCAGCCGGACCTCCACGCCCATGCGGGCGAGGCACTGGGCCATCGCGCGCGGGATCGCGTTGCAGCCGCCCAAGGGGTGGAAGACGCCGTGGCCGTACTCGATATGCGCGAGGATCGTGAAGAGCGACGGGCACTTGAAGGGCGACATGCCCAGGTACTTCGACTGGAACGAGAAGGCGAGGCGGGTGTCCGGGTGATGGAACCAGCGCCTCAGGTCCGCATCCACCGTCGCCCAGGGCCGCAGATGCGGCAGCGCACGCGCCATGTCTCGGTCCGCGAAGGCCGAGAGCCCCAGGAACGGCTTCTG
>NZ_JCACKG010000034.1:0-2080 GCF_059505265.1 Myxacorys chilensis
GGCCGGCGTTGCGTGGCGCGGCGCGGCGCGGACCGACGTCGCGCCCGTCCGGCACCGGGCCCCCGTCGAGATCGCGTGGGCGCAGCCGGCGTCGCAGCGCGAGACGCGGACCGACCTCGCGTCGCTGGCGCGCACGCTCGCTGCCGGCGGCGCGGTCGCGGCCACGACCGACATCGCGCGGTCGGCCACAACGCGGGAGACGGTGCAGGTGGCGTCTCCCGACACCGGGCGGCTCGTCGACGAGGTGATGGAGCGGCTCGACCGGCGGCTGCGCAGCGACCGGCTCAGAAGGGGTTTGTAATGTTCGGAGCCTCGCTCGAAAAGGCCTACATCGAGACGGTCAACGCCACCGAGTACAAGAAGATCCCGGTGCTCTTCAATCCGGCCGAATACAGCATCGAACGCGCCAACGCCTACAAGACGACGCCGCTTCCGAGCATCGGCAGTCCGCTGATCCAGTTCGTGAACGGCGATGCCGCGACGCTTTCGCTCGAATTGTTCCTCGACGACTGGACCGATCCCGACGGCCCCCCCGCCGAGGTCCCGCTGCTCAGCGGCAGGGGTGAGAAGAAGAGCGTGCGCGAGCGGATCGACGAGGTCGTGTCGCTGCTCGACATCGACCGCGGGCTGCACGCGCCGCCGCGTGTCCGCTTCGTCTGGGGACCGCTGCGCTTCGAGGCGGTGCTCGAGAAGGTCGGGCGGAAGGTCACGCTGTTCCGCCCGGACGGCACGCCGGCGCGCGCGACGCTCTCGGTCGCGTTCAGGGAGTATCGCGAGCGTTCCCGCGAGGCGCCGAACGTCCGGCTCGAAAGCGCCGATAAGACGAAGCGGCGGCAGGTCCGCGCTTCGGAATCGATCTGGATGATCGCGCACCGCGAATACGGCGACCCGCGCCACTGGCGTGCCATCGCCGAAGCGAGCGACGTCGACGAGCCCCGCGCGCTCGAGCCCGGTGACTGGCTGCGCGTGCCCCCGCTGGAGGTAGAGAATGCTCTTAACCGAGGCTAGCGGCGGCCAGACCGACCTGTTCGCTCCGGCAGCGACGATCGCGTTCGAGCGCCCGGACAACGACATCCGCACCGGGCTCGGGCTCGACTTCACACAGGTCGAGGTCGACCTTCAGCTCAGTGTCGCCAACACCTTCCGTTTCACGATCCCGCGTGCGTTCGACGTCGAGAAAGGCGATTTCCTCACGCGATTCGGACAGCCGCTAATGCCGATCCTCAAGCTCGGCCGGCGCGTCTGGATCCGCATGGGCTACGGCGACCTGGCGCGGCGGACGCCGATCATCTCGGGGTACATCACCGCGATCTCCACCGGTTTCTCGGAGGGCGGCTCGCCGGAGGTCGAGGTGTCGGGAACCGATGCCGCCTACCTCCTGACGATCGGCACGCGCGAGCATCGGCTCGAGAACAAGTCGGTGCGCGACGCAGTCAATATGGTGGCTCAGGCGAACGGGCTGTCGCTGACCTTCTCCGGCACGCCACCCGCCAACATCACGCTCGACGCCAACCACCAGACCGACCTCGATTTCCTGCGCAAGCTGGTCGAGAACTTCTCGACGCGCGAAAGGAAGTGGGAGTTCTTCATCCGCGGCTCCGACACCGTGGACAAGCTGGTGTTCCGGCCGCGCAGCCCGGTCGATCCGCCGCTCGCGACGCTGGTGCAGGGCAGTGACCTGCTCAGCTTCAAGCCGGAGATCAACCTCGGCAACCAGGTCAAGAAGGTCGAGGTCCACGGCTGGGACGAGGTCCGCAAGGAAGCGATCGTCGGTGTCGCGACCGCCGACAAGGGCAATAAGGGCGAGCCGGCGGGTGGCGACATCCAGCGCAGCGCCTTCGGCAGGGATTCGGTGCTGGTGCTCAAGCTCCCGGTGAAGTCGCGGGAGGAGGCCGACCAGCGCGCCGAGGCGGCGATGGCGATGCGCGCGAACGATCTGCTCAAGGGCGAGGGCGAGACTTTCGGCCTACCCGAGCTGGTGCCGGACACCGGCGTCGCGCTCACCGGCCTCGGCCAGCAGTTTTCGGCGAGCTACTACGTGGTGAAGACCGTCCACCGCTTCGACACTTCGGGCTACCGC
>NZ_JCACKG010000035.1:0-25184 GCF_059505265.1 Myxacorys chilensis
CGAGGACGTCGAACCATCCCCGACTCGCGGGCGCACGCCCTACTGCTATGGTCATGATCAAATCCTCTAGCGATACTTAAAAGTGCAGAATGTCTAGAGTGAACGAGTTTATATGTCTAAATATAATAGGAGAAATCAGATTTTTTACAAAGCGAAACGTAGTGTCTCAGCAGAGTTTTCATCAAATGTAACGCTAAGTTCCTATTCAGTAAGGCGTTACAGCATTTGAAGAATTTCTTCAGTTCCTGAGAGAAAGCTAAGCTTGATAAGTAATTCTGCTCAGCTTCACAAGCGCTTACGAAATGTTGTAAGTACTATACTAATTGTGGTTACTTGCAGGATTGTTGGTTGTGCCGGAATTTCTTTATTTCGAGTTTAAGTTCCGTGTCAAGACCGGCTCTTCCGTTTTGCGGCTAACTTTAGAATTTCTTAAGGCAATCGTAAGTTTATGACGGCACAGACCACGACTGATACCCCCGTTCTACGATCGCAGGTGTTGGGATCTAGGCGGCTCAGCAACTATTGGTGGGCGAGCATCGTCTCCATTGGGGCAACGGGATTCTTTTTAGCTGCCCTTTCTAGCTACACGAAGGTTAACCTGTTGCCGTTTGCCAACCCCACTCAACTGGTCTTTATTCCTCAGGGCATCGCGATGGGATTTTACGGGACCGCAGGAATTCTGCTGGCTCTTTATCTGTGGCTGACGATCGCGTGGGATTTGGGAGGAGGCTACAACGAATTTAATAAGGAAACAGGCGAAATTACTATTTTTCGCTGGGGGTTTCCGGGTAAAGATCGCAAGGTTGAGCTGAAGTCTAAAATGGCTGATGTTCAAGCCGTTAAAGTGACGCTGCGAGAAGGCATCAACCCGCGACGATCGCTCTATCTCAAGATCAAGGGAATGCGTGATATTCCGCTCACTCGTGTGGGACAACCAATGGCACTATCTGCGTTAGAAAATCAGGCAGCCGAGCTTGCACGGTTCTTGAGTGTACCGCTTGAAGGATTCTAGAGTTTACATTGGTTTGAATTGAACGAGGATTTGAGTTGAACGGGTTAACTAGCCTTAATCTCTGTGATCCTTGTTCAGTATTACTCTGCTGTTCTCTCGCCGTCTTCACGACCACCATCTGAACAGAATGTGCGTAAGATGTTGAGGTGATTTGTTCAAAGGATATGAAAATGCAGACAGACCTCCGTAATTGGCTTCTATCTACGCTTGCAGTGACGCTCTTTGCAATTGCGGGCTGCAATACCCAAGATGGAACATCAGCTACGCCGACTGGTACTTCTTCCGCCACGCCGACCCCGAGCGTTACAGCAAGCGCTGCTCAATCTGGCTTGCCGCGTTTAGAGGGGAAAGCAACCGTTGTGATGACAGTGAAAGGCTCGCCAATCACGCTTGAGGTTGACGGAACAAATGCCCCAATTACGGCAGGTAATTTTGTCGATTTGGTCGAGAAGAAAGTCTATGACGGGCTTGTGTTTCACCGGGTTGTGCGGGAGCCACAGCCATTTGTGGTTCAAGGTGGCGATCCTCAAGGGAAGAATCCAAACTTCCCATTAGAGCAGTTGGGAACTGGAGGATATGTTGATCCTGCCACCTCTCAACCTCGGAATGTCCCGCTTGAAATTAAGCCAGAGAATGCAGCCGAACCGATCTACGGCAAAACCCTTGAAGGCGTTAAGCCGAAGCTGAAACATACTCGCGGAGCGTTAGCAATGGCGCGATCGTCAGATCCAGATTCTGCCTCGTCTCAGTTCTACATTGCTTTGGCAGATCTAACCTTTTTAGATGGAAACTATGCTGTGTTTGGCAAAGTGACGCAAGGCATGGAAGTGGTCGATAAAATTCAGCAGGGCGATCGCATTGAGTCTGCTAAGGTGACGCAAGGGCTAGAGAACCTCAAAACGGGTGCTGCAACTCCTTCGGCCAGTCCTTCTGCTAGTGCAAGTCCAACAACGACCCCGTAAATGGATGTTGTTGTCACTGGAATTGGGCTGGTTTCAGCGTTAGGTCATTTAGAGCAAACCTGGACAGGGTTGGTAGAAGGTCGCTCAGGCGTTCATCTCTGCCAACCCTTCTCCGATTTAAAGCCGTATCCTCTAGCGCTGATCGAATCTTCTCCGACCGATCTCCTGAGTTTGACTGAGCGAGTCCTGCAGGATTCGCTGCACGATGCGAAACTAAAACCTCCATTACTTGATTGTGGGGTTGTAATCGGGTCGAGTCGGGGCAATCAGGCACAGTGGGAAAAACTGACTGCGAATCGAGAGGATTTGAGCGGTTGGCTCAACGCGTTACCAAATGCGGGCGCGATCGCAGTGGCTCAACAAATCCAAACCCAATCGATCGTGCTTGCCCCGATGGCTGCGTGTGCAACGGGAGTGTGGGCGATCGCACGAGCCGCAGAGTTAATTCGGGCGGGGGAAGTAGAACGGGTGATTGCGGGAGCCATTGAAGCGCCGATTACGCCGTTAACATTGATTGGATTTGGGCGAATGGGCGCGTTAGCCAAAACGGGGGCCTATCCGTTTGATGGTGATCGTGAAGGACTTGTTTTAGGCGAAGGCGGCGCGATCTTCGTTTTAGAATCGGCAGAAGTCGCGAAACGACGAGGAGCAACGGTTTACGGGCAAGTGTTGGGATTTGGACTAACGGCAGATGGCTATCATGTCAGCACGCCAAAGCCGGGAGGTAGCAGCGCGATCGCCGCCGTTCAGCAGTGCCTAACCCGAAGCGTGTTAGCGCCTCAAGACATCGACTACATCCACGCCCACGGGACAGCAACTCAATTAAATGACCAAAACGAAGCTCATTTAATTCAAACATTGTTTTCGCCGCGAATCTCTGTTAGTTCGACGAAAGGATCGACAGGACATACGCTAGGAGCCTCAGGCGCATTAGGCGCAGCGTTCTGTCTAATGGCGTTAAAGCACCAAGTTTTACCGCCAAATGTTGGGTTAACGCACCCTGAATTTAATTTGGCATTTGTGAGAACCGCTCAAGCGGCTCGGGTTCGGAATGTTCTTTGCTTTAGCTTTGGCTTTGGCGGACAGAATGCCGCGATCGCGTTTGGCGGTGTCTAACTTGTCTTCAAATGACCCGATTACCCTTCGGGTTGCGAAGCAAATCGCGCTACTGTAAGCATGAGAAACAGGTTAAGACTGGTGCTATGTCATTGACTGAAGAAATTTTGGCTCACATTCCAGGAGATGCGATCTCAGGTTTACGTCGCGCTGATGGCTTATGGAAGTCTTTGCGAGAGGGGACATTACCGATTCCTACAGTCGTTCAGGAAAGCGATCAAGATCTAGAACGCATTGAGTGGGACGTGATCATTTCGGGTGGTACTCTCGGAATTCTAATTGGGGCAGCGCTGGCAAAAAAAGGGTGGCGAGTCGCGTTGATTGAGCGAGGAGTTTTGCAGGGACGGGATCAAGAGTGGAATATTTCTCGCAGAGAATTAGCGGTATTTGTCCAATTGGGATTACTAACCGAGCCGGAATTAGCGATCGCTGTCGCCACCGAATTCAATCCTGTCCGAATCAGTTTTTCTCAAGACTCAGAAATTTGGGTCAAAGATGTTCTAAACGTTGGTGTTGATCCAATTTATTTACTCGAAACGCTGAAGTCGAGATTTCTTCAAGCAGGTGGAAAGCTAATTGAAAACACCGCGTTTGAGCAGGCGACTGTTCATCCAAACGGAATTTGTGTGACAGCAGGAGAAGAACTGCGTGGGCGGCTTCTGCTCGATGCGATGGGACATTTTTCTCCTGTTGTTAGACAAGCAAGGCAAGGACAAAAACCGGATGCGATGTGTCTTGTTGTGGGAACCTGTGCTGAGGGTTTTTCTAAAAATGACTCCGGGGATCTCATCGCCTCGTTCACACCCATTCAAAATCAGTGTCAATATTTTTGGGAAGCGTTTCCGGCGCGAGATGGCAGAACGACCTACATGTTTACCTATGTGGATGCAGACCAAGGTCGTCTGTCGCTAGAAGAATTTTTTGAAGAGTATCTGCGCCTGCTTCCCCAATATCAGAGCGTTGACTTAACTCAACTGAACTGGAAGCGGGCATTATTTGGATTTTTTCCTTGTTATCGTGACAGTCCATTAACCTTGTCTTGGAATCGAATTCTACCTGTTGGTGATAGTAGTGGTAGTCAATCCCCTCTCAGTTTTGGCGGCTTTGGCGCAATGGTGCGTCATCTCAAACGATTGACCAAAGGAGTTCATGAGGCTCTAGAGGCGGATTTGCTAAACCGTCAAGCGTTGTCATTATTACAGCCCTATCAACCCAATCTTTCAGTCACCTGGTTATTTCAACGAGCCATGAGTGTTGGCATGAATCAAACTGTGTCACCGAATCAGATCAACCAGTTGTTGACAACTGTGTTTGAGGAAATGGCACAATCTGGAGAGCAGGTTCTCAAGCCCTTTTTGCAAGACGTTGTGCAGTTTGTACCCCTTGCGCAAACATTGTTGAAAACAGGATTGTCGCATCCAAGATTGGTGCTAAATATTCTTCCTCACGTTGGCCTCTTGAATCTGCTCAATTGGATGATGCATTTCAGTACTCTAGCGCTCTATTCTGTTTTGTATTCCGCTACCGAATTGCTGCGCCCGTGGATTAAAACCTTATCTCCAACTCAGCAGTACTTCTGGAATGGCAGGCTTCAGGCTTGGAAGTATGGTTCGGGTGGCGACTATTTAGAGGACTAGAGGCTAGAGGACATGGAATTTTCGATCGCACGGCAGCAATTTTTTCAAGAAGTGCGCCAGCCGGATGAGCACATCAATCTTGAAAAAGCAGCGCTCTATATGGCTCAGGAAGCAAGACCTGATCTAGATGTAGATGCCTATTTAACTAAACTCGATGCGATCGCAAATGCTATCCAACCGCACCTGCCCCAAGAATCCTACCCGCTGCGGGTCGTCCAACTAATCAATCATCATTTGTATGAGGACTTAGGGTTTGTTGGGAATGAAACCGACTATTATGATCCCCGCAACAGTTTCTTAAATGACGTTATTGATCGCCGTACCGGAATTCCAATTACGCTGTCATTACTGTATCTCGTGATCGCAAAACGTCTAGCCTTTCCAATGGTGGGGATCGGAATGCCAGGACATTTTCTGATTCGTCCTGATGTTGAAGAAATGGAACTGTTTGTCGATGCCTTTCATGGAGGCGAAATTTTATTTTTGCAAGACTGCCAAAATCGGTTGAATCAGATGTATAGTCAACCTGTAGAGATGCAGCCGCAGTTTTTTGAAGCTGTCACAAATCGGCAATTTCTGGCCCGAATGCTGACGAACCTAAAACATATTTATCTCAGTCGAGGTGAGATTAGCGCTTGCTTGTCGGCAATCGAACGAATTCTGATTCTCTTTCCCGACGCGCCGTTGGAATTGCGCGATCGTGGTGTGATTTATTTTCGCACCGATCGCTGGATTGAAGCTCGCCAAGACTTAGAACGCTATTTAACCCTAATGCCATTGGCTGAAGATCGAGAAATTGTTCAAAACCTACTAATCCAAATCGAGAATTCTTCATAGTCCTTGCTGAAGTTTTTCAGCAACTTGCTTGAGCCGTTGTAATTGAGTTTGCATGTCTGCTTCCGTCCATTTTGCTGCAAATGTGTTGAAGCCAAATTTGATTAGTGGATTGGGGATCTCGAATTCAAAGCGATTGATTAAGCAAGTGCCTTGAGATTGAGGCTGACATTCCCAGCGATCGCGCCCCTGAAAAAATCCTTCAAATTGCCACACAATCAGTCCAGGTTCTCGTTCCACGACAACGTTGCTTAAGGTCGGCCGTAGCACTGGAACTTGAAGCACAAATCGACTTTGAGCGCCCACTTGGGTAGACCAATCTCCGATCGGTTCGCACCGAAGTGCTGGATTTAACCAACGATGCATTAGCATCAAATCCGTAAAACATTGCTCTACGATCGCGGCAGTTGCGTTGACTAAAATGGACTGTTCAAATACTTCTAAATTTGACATTTTAAGGTATTATCTCCGCACGATTTGTCAAAGATTGAGTTGAGATCTACCTCTCCAACTAGAGATCTAAGCTAGAAAGACAATCCTACAAGATAGCCTTCTCTTCGCTCAAGAAATACATCTCAAGCATGAGGAAACCCAATTAATAATCATGGCATTCTCGTCATGCAGCGTGACTTTGACAACTAAGTTGATACTGAGGAAAAAAAGAGTTACTTTAAGTCGGTTGCGAAAACTCATTGAACGCTAAAAAAGTATTTCCAGAGTCTTTTCTCTTTCTAGAGATAGTCGTACTCTGAGGATGCAACCTACTCTCTGCTGGCCGTTTTTTACTTGATTTCGCGCATCCTGGGGGACGACACTTGTACATTAACTGCGTATACAAGCGGATTACCTAATTCTGGATGACTACTTTACCTTAAGTAGCGATCGCGCGGCTCGTTTAACTTAATAGATAGAGGCTAATTAGACCACCATGAACGAACTTTGGCAAATTGGATCTGCCACAGGACTGCATCTGCTACCGGGGCTTGATCCGGTGTTGATGCAGGCTAGAACAGACGCTCCCCTGCCCCCCTACTCAAACTATTTTCCAGGAATTGGCGCGAATATTGGTGATGTTGTCATCAAGCTAGTCGGCGCGATCGCGGTGCTCTTGCTTGGTTGGCTGATCGCTAGCATTGTCTCCAAGGTTGTCAACAGTTTGCTCAAGAAAACGAGCGTTGACAATCGGATTGCAGATTGGGCAACGGGTCACTCTGGTCGAAGGACAAACTTTAACGTCGAGGGACTCATCTCCTCAGTGGTGTTCTGGATCATCATGATCTTGGCGCTGGTTGCCTTCCTCAACGTTCTCAACCTGACGACCGTTTCGCAGCCTTTAAACAATTTCCTGAATCAGATTTTTGCGTTTCTGCCTCGCTTAGGCTCTGCCGCTATTTTGGCGGGTGTAGCTTGGTTAGTGGCAACGTTGGCTAAAACCGTTGTGATTCGCACATCTCAATCGTTTGGGCTTGACGAGCGCGTTGCAGGTCAGAATGATGACCCACTGGCAACCAATTCATTTGCCTTGAGCGAGACGCTTGGAAATGCGCTGTATTGGTTTGTCTTCCTATTTTTCTTGCCCCTGATTTTGGGCGTTTTGGATCTGCAAGGGCCGCTTCAGCCGGTTCAGAACTTGCTGAACGACATTTTGGGAGCGTTGCCCAACATCATCAAGGCGATCGCAATTGCAGCGATCGGTTGGTTAATTGCTCGCGTGGTTCGAGGCGTAGTAACGAACTTGCTGTCGGCGACGGGGACAGATCGTTTGGGACGGCAGTTTGGCATTGGTCAGGCGACAGGGGGACGGACGCTCTCTTGGCTGATTGGCACGATCGTGTATGTGCTGGTTTTAATTCCGACGGCTACGGCGGCGCTGGATGCTCTACAAATTCCAGCGATTTCGGGTCCAGCGACTTCGATGCTGAATCAGATTCTCAATTCGTTGCCCCTAATCTTTACGGCAGCGGCGATTCTAGCGATCGCATATGTCATTGGCAAGTTTGTTGCAGATTTGGTCTCCAGCATTCTATCTAGCGTTGGATTTGATAACGTATTTTATTGGCTGGGTCTGCAATCGGCTCCCTACACGCCGAGAGTTCCGCCGACGCAGTACGATACTGAGTTTCCGACGGGAGAAACGATTATTCAAGACACCGATGCTCTCCGGAAAACGCCGACGGTGCGATCGCCGTCTGAGATTGTAGGCGTGATTGTTTTAGTGGGCGTCATGCTGTTCGCCACGGTTGCCGCGACCAATATTCTCAACATTCCAGCGTTAACCGCGATCGTCAGTGGTTTGCTGCTGGTCTTTGGACGAATTTTGGTCGGCTTGGTCGTGTTTGCGGTTGGTCTGTATCTGGCAAATCTGGCGTACAGCCTGATTACGAGTTCGGGTTCGCGGCAGTCAAGAATTTTGGGTCAGACGGCTCGGGTTGCCATTATTGGGTTGGTGTCAGCGATGGCACTCCAGCAGATGGGAATTGCAACGAACATTGTCAACTTGGCGTTTGGTTTGTTGCTGGGCGCGATCGCGGTGGCGATTGCAATCTCCTTTGGTCTGGGAGGTCGCGATGTTGCGTCTGAGCAGTTGCGTGAGTGGCTGAAGGACTTTAAGCGTTAGAGTTGACTCTCCTTATAGTTCAAGGAGCGCTCGGCGAGTCCGAAGCGCTCCTTTTTTTATGTGGCAGCGGATTGGGTAACAGATGTGGCGGATGCTTGAGGCGAAGTTTTGCAATGGACAAAAAGAATCTACCTGTCCTATCTGTTACATCCGCTATCAAATCCGCTGCCAATGAAAGCGTCAGTTCTATATCAATCAATGGATTCTAGATATTGATCATCGAGCAGAAAGGAACCTTTGCTAAACCGGATGCCCCAATATCCGCCGGGACGACGATCGAGGACGATGCCTTCTTCTCCGACTCGAATGAGTGATGCTGGACGGAGCATCGGCATGGGATCGGCAGTCTTGACATAGGGCGGAAGTGCGATCAGACGAACTTTGGAGCCGACCTGAAATTCTTTTGACATCGGCGGAGATGAAATAGAGGGGTACTCTTCTTAGTAGAGCAGGTCTGATGGCAAATTCGCAGCCTATTTAGACGGAAATTCTGGGGTTGCAGCGATCGCTAGCTCGGCTAAAGAGGGATAGATCTGGATCAATCCTGCTTCAGATCGGAATGTTTCTGTTTTGAACAGGACGGTTCCTGTTTGAGATCGGAATGCTTCTGTTTGAAACAGGAATCATTCTATTTGAGATCGAAACGTTCCGGCTTTAAATAGGAATCGTCCTGTTTCAAATAGAAATGACCACTTCGTGAAGCAAAGCGATCGCATTACAACATAGAACGATTGCTTTGCAAGCTCCGTAGGATCGCATTTTTTCCTCATCAGTGCTGTTCTCTGTAGAAAATTTGGACATTTGCGGAACATCTTTGATTCTTGAGGTAGAAAAGATATAGCCCTTACTTGAATTAGTTATGGTAGAGCCTGCATCAACGTTGACGGCTGCTATATTGATCGATCTTGCGTTTAGAAAACTGGTTGAAGCGGGAGCGGGTGAAGTCGGCAAGAAGTTTACCGAGACTGCTCTGAAACGAATGGACGACTTGCGACAGGCGATCGTGGCTCGGTTGCGGGGACGATCGGAGAAAGTGGATGAAGCATTGGCTAAATTGGAGCAAGGGGACAAGTCGGGATCGGAAACGGTGGTTAAGAATCTCGATGTCGTGATGGATGAGTATCCTGAGTTTGCGAATGAATTGAAAGCGATCGCACAAGAAATTAATGCTGGGAAGCTGCAAGACAATAGCAGCATGACGCAAAACGTTTATGACAATGCGACGGGCATTCAGGCGAAGGCAGAACAGGGAGGAACTCAATACATTGGGACACATCAGTATTTTGGAACGAACCCCTGAGAGCATTCGTCGGCATCCGGCTCCGACAAAGTAACGCCGTTATATGAAATTCCTTATACCGCGTCTCCTAATTTCGTAGGACGCGCAAAGGAGCTTGAAGATCTGCATCAATTTCTCACATCATCGGAAGGTGCGGTAATTTCTGCCGTAGCTGGAATGGGTGGCGTGGGCAAAACTCAGCTAGCGGTGCAGTATGCGACTCGACATAAGCAAGATTATGGGGGCGGCATCTATTGGCTAAACGGGCGAACGGGTGATTTGGCGACTCAGATTCTTCTGAAAGCAGAATTCGATCAGCAGTTGGAGGGATTGGCGGCAGCGAAAGAGCAATATATCGATCTCGAACAGTTGGTGCAATGGTGCTGGAGGCATTGGACGCCGAATGAAACGACGCTGGTGGTGTTGGATGACATTCCCGAGTGGGCAAAGTGTCGATCGTATTGTCCAAAAGAGGCTCGGTTTCGGGTGCTGGTGACGACGCGCCGAAAAGATGTATTGCCCAACTTTCCTCGGATCGATCTGGAGATGCTGCAACCGCCAGAGGCGCGATCGCTGCTGGCAGGTTTGGAGAAACATGGACGAGTTAATAAAGATTCAGAACTGGCAGACAAACTTTGTGAGGGATTGGGCTATTTGCCGTTGGGGATCGAGCTAGTCGGCTGCTATCTTGCCAGAGATCGACACACTACGCTCTCGCAAGTTTGGGAACGGCTGCAAGCAAACGGAATGCAAGACCCGGCACTGGAGCGATCGCAGGAGGATGAAATTACAGCAGAACGGGGCGTGAGAGCGGCGTTTGTGCTGACGTGGGAAACGCTGGATGCGGATGAACAACAGGTTGCCCGATTGCTGAGTTACTTCGCGCGCGATTGGATTTCTTGGAATCTGGCGGAATGGATGATGCAGCGTGTGGAAGGAGAGGCGTACCTGCTGGGAGAACGGAAGGCGCGGTTAGAGAATGCGTCCATCGTGCAGATTGAAAAGGATGCTCCTGGGGTGTGTCGATTGCATCCTTTGATTCGGCAGTTTTTGCAAGAACAGGAAGCGGAGGCTGTTAAAACCGTAGACGAAGCACCGTTACGATCGGCATTTGTGTTGGTAATGAGTGCGATCGCAGGCCGAATGCCACATAACCCACCGACGAAGGATATTGAGTGGTTTTCGGGAGTACGATCGCATGTTCAAGAAGTTGCAGACCACTACACAGAAGGATTGGAAGGAGGTGATCTGCTGTGGTCGTTTATTGGACTAGCGCAATTTTATGCAGGACAGGCACTCTTTACTGAAGCGGAACATTGGTGTGCAAAATGTTTGGAGGTGACGCAACGGCTGTTCGAGGGCAACCACCCGGATGTGGCATTGAGCCTGAACAGTTTAGCAGGTCTCTACTATTCACAAGGACGCTATAGCGAGGCAGAACCGTTGTACGAGCAAGCGTTGGCGATGTATCAAGTGCTGTTTGAGGGCGACCACCCAGATGTGGCATTGAGCCTGAACAACTTAGCACTTCTCTACTATTCACAAGGACGTTACAGCGAGGCAGAACCGTTGTACGAGCAAGCGTTGGCGATGCGGCAAGGGCTGTTTGAAAGTGACCACCCGGATGTGGCAACGAACCTGAACAACCTAGCACTTCTCTACGAGTCACAAGGACGCTACAGCGAGGCAGAACCGTTGTATGAGCAAGCGTTGGCGATGCGGCAAGGGCTGTTTGAAAGTGACCACCCGGATGTGGCAGGGAGCCTGAACAACTTAGCCTATCTCTATGAGTCACAAGGACGCTACAGCGAGGCAGAACCGTTGTACGAGCAAGCGTTGACGATGTATCAAGTGCTGTTTGAAGGCGACCACCCGAATGTGGCATTGAGCCTGAACAACTTAGCCAGTCTCTATCGGTCACAAGGACGCTACAGCAAAGCGGAAACATTGTACGAGCAAGCGTTGACGATGTATCAAGTGCTGTTTGAGGGCGACCACCCAGATGTGGCATTGAGCCTGAACAACTTAGCAGGTCTCTACAATTGGCAAGGACGCTACAGCGAAGCGGAACCGTTGTACGAGCAAGCGTTGGCGATGTTCGAGAGAATGCTGGGAACCAATCATCCCCATACGAAAACGGTGCGAGAAAACCTAGCGGAATTTCGTCAGAAAACGCAGATGAGCGATCGACACCTGCGATCAACAGATCACCAACTGCGATCGAGCGATCGTCGCCCTCTCCGCCGCTCTTTCCTGCATCAACTCTTGCGGCAAATTAAACGATTCATCGGACAGGTGATGCGATTTGTGTTTCATTGAGAATCGAGACCGCGATCGCAAGCTACTGCTATCCTCATTCACTGCTGCAAAATCTCAATCAGTTTTGCAATCACCTCATCTAATTTCTCAGCCTTTACCCGCCCCACCTTAGACAAGATGATTTGTTGATCGGCTGTAAACAAACGATTAGGACGAATATTGCTACTTTGCCTGAGACTCCCTAAATCGAAGTCGCTGTTCTCAACAGCGATCGCATAATTATCAGAAATAGACTGACTGATGATTTGACACAGAATTAAATCCTCTCCGCGCAACCCGGCAACCACCCACGCCGGACGTTTCTTCGATTGCGTCAAATCAGAGAAAGGAAACGGAACCACAACCACGTCGCCTTTTACAAATCTTGCCACGCTTCATCTTCCTCTGGTCTGAGCCAATCTCTGGCTAATGCAGACTCACTTAGCAGACTCACCTCAAGTTTCTCCTGAGAATGCTTCGTTTGCAGAACCTTTAGAAAATCGAACACCTCATCCAGCAAATCATCTGGCATCTGTTCAATTTCTTGAATCAATTGCTCTCTCGATCGCATGTTCAACGTATCCAGAAACATCACTACATAGAGGCATTGTATGTCTGAGCAGGGCAAACAAGCGACACTTCAGTTAGTGGAATCTATAAGTCCATCAACGAATACTATTGACCGATTACTAACTGCAATCGTCCGGGCTACCCTCACCCTTACCCTCTCCCGCAGGAGAGGGAACAAGAGCAAGATTAGCTTCTGAGGCTGAAGACGAAAGATCTATGACACTTACGGAGCCTGCCAAATTCGCTCATGATAGTCCGACAGCTTCGCGTAAGGATCTACACTTTCATGCCCATGCGCGTGTCCATGCCCATGATGGTGATGATGATCATGCCCATGATCGTGCGAGTGATCATGCCCCTTCGACACCGCCGCCAACCGGAACTTACACATCTCACAATTCATCGCCACCTGTCCCAACTGCGTCTCAATCTCGCGATCGCGCAAAATCGAGAACAACTGAGGATGAATTCCCATTTCAGGCAGATTCACAATCTCCGTTTCTGGATACCGCTCCCGCATCTGAGCCGTCACATCATAAATCTTCTTCACCAGCGTTCCAGTAAACAAGAAATGTGGCAAAACGATCACCCGCTTCGGCTGATAAAGCTGCGCCCGTCGAAATCCTTCCTCCAACCGAGGATGAGTGATCCCAATAAAACACACCTCAACCGTCTGATATCCGCTTCCTTCCCAGACAATCCTCGCTAACTTATACACATCTCCATTGGCATCCGGGTCACTCGCCCCCCGTCCCACAAACAGCAGCACCGTATCTTCCCGCCGAATCGTGGAATTATCGAGTTCAGCCAACCGCGATCGCCACAACTCCAAAATTCCCGGCGTAATTCCAAAATGTCGCCCATAGTGAAACTTCACTTGTGGGTGTCGTTGTCTCGCGCGATCGAGTTCATTCGTCACGTCAAACTTGTTATGTCTCGCCGCAAACAACAGAATTGGCAACACCGAGAACTCTGTGAATCCTTGCTCCACGCATCGATCCACCCCTTCCTGAATCGTCGGTTCAGTCAGCTCCAGAAAACACGGCAACACCGGACGACTGCGATCGAGGGCCTGATACGCCTCCGCAAAATCCATCAGGCTCTGTCGTCCATCCGTATCGCGAGTTCCGTGCCCAATTAAGAGCAACGGACGTTGAATCGGCAGTGGCGGGAGCGCCAGCGATGCGATCGCCTCTTGTTCCCAAGCAAAATCATCAAGCGTTAGAGTCAACATTTTAAGTCCCTTTTCCTGTGCAACGCAGGAAATAGAGTGAATAAGCAGCAATGCAGGTGTTCTGGCTTAGAACAGGGATGAGGGATGAGGGATGAGGGATGAAAATAGCAATTTTGAACCAGGCGTGAACAGCCCAAGATTTCACAACTCAAATCCGTTTGCTATAAATTCACCCTTCATCCCTCATCCTTCATCCCTCATCCCTCACAGTTGCGGCACAGCACCGGACTCTCACCGGACTTCCCCTACACTAATACGGTTCACATGTGCTTTGTTATCTTACCTTGACCGCCATTTCTGCAAATCCTATGGGAGGGGATTCCGAAGCTGAAGAAGACAATTAAACAGCCTATTAGTTCTACAATCCCCCGTTCTACAAGATCAAGACGACAGATAGGTGTATCCGCTCAAGCTCCGCTCGTAGTTTTGCAACAGCAACTGCGACTCTTGCAATGTAATGCGCCCGTCCTCCAGTGCTTGTTCTGTCTGACGCCGAATACTCTCAATCAAATCATCCACATCGTACTGAACATAACCTAGGACTTCCTTCATCGTGTCGCCTTTCACAACATGCTCAATCTGATAATTCTTCGGCGTCAGATGAATGTGAACAGTGTTCGTATCCCCAAACAAATTATGCAAGTTGCCCATAATTTCTTGGTATGCCCCATTGAGAAACATCCCCAAGTAATACGGCTCGCTCGGCTTCAATGCGTGTAATTCAAGCACCGACTTTACATCACGCAAATCAATAAACTGATCAATCTTGCCGTCGCTATCACAGGTGAGATCCGCCAATGTTGCCCGCTTTGTCGGTTCCTCAGTTAAACGATGAATCGGCATAATCGGGAAGAGTTGATCGATCGCCCAGCTATCTGGCGCAGACTGAAAAACCGAGAGATTCATGTAATAGATCGACGCCATGATTTTCTCTAAGTCTTCAAGATCATCAGGAACGTATTCTAGCTGACGTGCGATCGCTAGAATCTTCTGACAGCAGGCCCAATACAGGCGCTCTGCCCGCGCCCGCTCTGTCAACGTCAGTTGTCCAAATCCAAACCGACTGACCGCCTCTTCTTTGAACTCCGTCGCATCGTGATACATCTCCTGAAAGTTCTCGGCATTAATCGAGCTATAGGTTTCATAGAGATTGCGAACGGTAAGCGACTCGTCATCTTGCAGAGGTTCGGGTTCTTCAGAAGACACGTCACTCGTTCCCAACACATCAAACACCAGAACCGATTGATGCGATGCGATCGCTCGTCCGCTTTCACTCACTAAAGTCGGTACTGGAATTGCCGCGATCGAGCAAGCATCTTTAATCGCCGCCACAACATCATTGGCGTAGTTCTGAGTGCTGTAATTTTTAGAAGCATGAAAATTCGTGCGAGACCCGTCATAATCGACACCCAAACCACCGCCCACATCGAGATACTGCATATTTGCACCCAGTCTCGATAGCTCCACATAAATCTGTCCCGCTTCCCGCAGCGCCTCTTTGAGCACACTAATCGCCGAAATCTGAGACCCAATGTGGAAATGCAACAACTGCAAACAATCCAGCATGTCTGCGGCTTTCAATTGGTTCACTGTGTTAATCACTTCAGGAACCGTTAACCCAAATTTGGCGCGATCGCCTGCCGAGGTTCCCCACCGTCCGATGCCTTTCGCGCTCAGTTTCGCCCGCACACCCAAAATTGGCTTGATCCCCAGCTTACGGCTCGCTTCGATCACCAAGTCCACTTCTTCGATTTGCTCTAAAACGATGATCGGAGTTTTTCCTAATCCCCGCGCTAGCATTGCGGTCTCTACATATTCTCTGTCTTTATAGCCATTACAGATCACTAATGCTCCTGGCGTCTTTAGCGTCGCTAACGCAATCATCAATTCTGGTTTAGACCCTGCCTCTAAACCAAACTGGTGAGGCTTACCGAAGCGCACCAAATCTTCAACCAAGTGACGCTGCTGATTGCATTTAACCGGAAACACTCCTTTGTAAATGCCGCCATAGCTGTAGCGTGCGATCGCTCTTGCAAATGCCGCATTAATCCGCTCGATCCGATCCTCCAAAATATCTGAAAACCGAATTAATAGCGGTAGACCTAAATTGCGTTGTTTGAGCGCATTCACCAATTCAAACAGATCGAGCGACCCGCCGCGATCGCCTCTAGGGGAAACCGTTACATGACCCGCCGCATTAATCGAAAAGTAAGGATCACCCCACCCCTCAATTCGGTACAAATCCTCACTATCCTCAATTGTCCAAGCCTGCTTTGCATCGGGAGAAACGCTAACGGCTTTCCGTCCGTTCACCTCTAAGTTTGGTTCACGGCTCAGATTATTTGCGTCTTTTTTGGCGATCGTGGAACGTTCTCCCATCATGCGGCTCCCCCAGTAATAGTCTCAAGTGATAGTCTCAATCGAATGCCAGTCTATCGCACCGTTGCAAAAATCGAAGTCAGTCACAAGACGTTAATAGAGGAGATCACACATCAGAAGTCTCAATGGCTGATTTCAGACGAAAACATTAGAGACTGCCCTCTTCATTACCTGTGCCCTCTCACCCGTTCTAGGCTAATCTGGTCTTTGTAAAAATCAGTAATTTTTTTGGGAGTCCCAGCTTGGAACGCACCTTTTTAGCCATTAAGCCCGATGGAGTTCAGCGCAAACTCATTGGTGACATCATCAAACGGTTTGAGACGAAAGGATTTACGCTCGTCGGTCTTAAATTCATGAGCGTTAGTCGCGAATTGGCAGAACAACATTACGACGTACACAAAGAGCGCCCCTTCTTTAGTGGATTAGTCGAGTTCATCACGTCCGGCCCAATTATTGCAATGGTCTGGGAAGGCGATGGCGTCGTTGCTGCCGCTCGAAAAGTTATTGGCGCAACCAATCCGCTAACAGCAGAACCGGGAACGATTCGAGGCGATTTTGGCGTCAGTATCGGACGCAACCTAATTCATGGTTCCGATGCGATCGAGACGGCTCAGCGTGAAATTGCCCTGTGGTTCAAAGACGAAGAGTTGGTGAATTGGCAACCCACACTCACCGCTTGGACTTACGAATAACTCAAGCGGCTTTATTAGCAAAGGGCGACTGAATTCAGTCGCCCTTTGCTTTTTTATTTAGCGTTCTTCCCCGACTTCAACTGCCGAGTTCTCTTCCAACTCAACTGTCGGACTCTTTTCAAACTCAATGGCGTCTCCCTCAGCGGCTACCAACTCGGTTTCTTGGGCTTTACGCTCTGAAAAGCCCCAAGCAAACAGCAGCCCAATCATCGAAATCATCAGCCATTCTGGTGGTACAAGACTGTCATTTACCACCCGCAGTAAGAGGCGGAGTCCGACCAAGGCGACCGTTAAATATCCTGCATCTTCAAGATGAGAATATTCTCCTAACCAGCGAATAAATAAGCCTGCCATAAACCGCAGGGTAATAATGCCAATTGTGCCTCCGATCAGAACGAGCCAAATTTCATCAGAGACCGCGATCGCAGTCGTGACACTATCCAACGAAAACGCCAGATCGGTAATTGCAATCACTGGGATCGCTTGCCACAGCGATGCGAATCGAGGTTCACGGTGCTGCTCGTCCTCGCTCTCTTCGGGCTTGGATCTGAAATATTGGAACACGAGCCACAACAAGTACAGCGCTCCTGCCAACTCAAATTGCCAGAATCCAATTACCCGTGAAGCGAACACAATCAGCGTCATCCGAAGGACGTAGGCAAACACTAAGCCAATGTTTAGCGCTCGCTTTTCAAGTTCGAGATTTTGCAGTCCTTGGACTAAAGCTGCTAGCGCGATCGCATTATCGGCGGACAACACCGCTTCTAGCGCCACCAAAACAGGCAACAGCAGTAGGGTATGAGCACTAATGGGATGGGGAGAATTGAACAACTGATCTAGCATTTAAAGCTCAACAAAATCACGACGCAATAACTACAAAGGCAAGAGACACTCAACCATGCCACTATATACCCATTCACCAGCCTAGCTTTTTCATGCTAGATTCTGCTCGTAACCAAAATAACCCTCTAGAGGCGCATTGACCACTCAAGGGTGACTTCGCGTCCTCTCAAAGCGTTGCCGCAGAGAGTCCCTCTGTTGCATCTTGTTACAAAGACTTTCCGAAATGAGCATTTTAGTTGAAATTGAGGAACTATAACGCTGAGATAAGGAGTTTCACAAACTATGTCTTTATCGGATACCCAGATTCTAGTTGCTTTGGTCGTTGCCCTGATTCCAGGGGTACTCGCCTTCCGGTTAGCAACCGAACTGTATAAGTAGGTTCCTCAACTAGCGCATGGCAGGAAGCTTGACTTGCATTTACTCTCAACCTTGAAGAGCGATCCAAAAAACTTTGCGATCGTTTTAACAAGTCCGAGTAAACTAGCAAGGCTCGTTTCCTGTCAGACTGGAGGTTTCGTGTTCAGACAGGAACGTTAGAAAGCTACTTAGTTCACCCGTACTTCTTGATTTTGAGTCATAGATTTGCGATTTTGGATTAACTCTGTGTATAAGAGTAAATTTGCTCGTCGTGATCGACTCAGTAGTTTGCTCAAGAGTGCGGAGCCGGTTTTGCACGCAAGACGCGAAGCGATGAATTGAGTCCTAAAATCGCCCATCATACTTTTGTTTCTATTCGGCAATGCTTTCTCGTTACTTTTTCTGTTTGTTGACACGTTGTTGAACCCATGAGCGCACTGCCTTTACCCAAGCCCCCTGCCCGACAGCCGACTAGAACCCCTCGTTCTAGTCCCCAAGCCTACCAACAGCGCCAACAGCGTCACCATCAAGCGCTTGCGTTTGAAGCGACTATAAAAATTGGTGTGAACTTAGTTATCTCTGGAGCCGCGATCGCTGCCTTGATACAGCTTCTTCCCTACAGCGCTGCCCAGCAAACTAAACTCAAAGAAATTCAGGCTGAAGTCAAAACGACGAACGAACGGGTCGGAAAAGTGAAGGTAGAATTCAACCACTACTTTGATCCGCGTCAAACGAAGACCATTATTCAAGAGCAAACTAATCTAGCCGACCCCAATCAGAAGATTGTCGTGTGGGAGCCCGAATCAACTCCCGCTGAGAATCCGTAAATTAGCAGTTCGTTAGTTCGTTTGCAACTTCTAGAAGGTCGAGGGACGGCACCTCGGCTTTTTTTGCGGAAGAAATGTTAGATCGGCATGCTCTAAATGCAGGGATCGAATATCTTTCCTCAATTTGTAATCTATGTATCTTGTATCTCTCGTCAGAGTGTCTACAATAAGTTTGTTCAACTTTATGTAACGAAACTAGACCGCACTTACTGCCCTAAAGAAATAAAGATTTAGAAAGTTCAGTAAGTTCACTCATTTTATTTAAAGAAACATTAGGCAAACTAGTGGCGTCTGTTAAGATATATGAAGGTACCGACACATAAAAGCTCTACTCAACTTAATTTAGGTGTCGCTTCCGATCAGACTAGTTGTCCATAGCTGCTTCATCCTTTCTACAGCAACCGTTGGACATTCGCTAACCCTCTGAACTTTTGTCCCGTTTGAGGATCGCCAATCAAATGAGTTTCCAACAACTTGATCGCCTCGACTCCCCTAGCCAAGATCCAAAAGAGCATAACGTTACCCTTGCCGGATGGATTTTGCTACCTAACCCTACAGAAGGCGAGTATCCTGTTCAACCTACCCAAACGTCCAAATCCAATTTGTTACAGTCTTTCCGACAGAAGATTGACCACATTGAAGTCCGTAGTAATCGATTTGCTCATTCTGTTTGTAAGCTAGTTCCTGCTCAGTGCCCTTTTGAGCGCGACGTAAAGCTTTTTGGGAAGACGCTGTTTCACATTCCGCCCCTCTGCAAGCTAAATCCTTTTTACGAAGAAGTTGTAGGCTTGCGGTTTCGAGCATTGTGCTATCTAGCCGATGAATGTGGAGAAGACATTAGCTGCTATTGCTAAGAAATTTCCATCTTGGCAGTCCGTATTGACAGAGATTAAAAGATCGCTATCTGAGTTCGTTCATCAATGAACTATAGGTAGCGATTTTTTGCGGTTTATATAAAATGCCGCACTACCGTTAGGCATCATGTTCCTCTTTCAATTTCAAAGTCTACAAATTTTTATCTTTGCAAAATAGCTTTGTAGTTCTTTTGTACTAAACTAGATAACGATGGGCGCTCTGATCTTATTTTGCGAGTTTGATCAGTTCAACTCTATATACAATAGCCAATAAAAGAAGACCACTCAGAGAATAAACGCTGGGTGCTGTAGTCTTAAACTGAGAAAGAGGCAGGAAACGGCATGGCGATTATTGCTCTCAAAGCGTGGTATTTAGAACAGTATGAACCCATCCGGGACTTAAAGAAGCGGCCCCATGACTTGAGATTGAGTAAAAATAGTCTGTTGAAATCGGGGCTTCGGGCAGACTTTCTGGAAGACAGTTCAGAGGTTGAAAAATCGGTTTGGTTTGGGCGCTATCTCGAGGGCGAAAGCGTCGAGTTTTATATTGAAGGAAGCGGTGGATACGCAATCTCTAACATCGATCTCTCTAGCCACGAAATCTATTTTTCAAAGCAAGAAGTGATGGCCTCTCTAGAGCCAGAGATTTTCTTGTGCTACCAAACTGAGTTTTCAGAATCGAGCGAGCTTTTGCGCGATGAGCTAGGCAACATCATTGAGAGCCTGAATCGGCGATCGCGCCTTCCTCTAACCTTGAGAGAATCTCATCGTCTCTCAGATGGCCCGATTCGGATCAACAGCAGTTTGATGCGATCGATTCGCCAGTGCCTATTATTTGTTGCCGATGGAACGGCTATTGCCGAGATCGCTGGCTCGCCTTCGTTGTTGATCCCCAGTCCCAATGTCTGTGTCGAAGCCGGATATGCGCTACAAGCCAAGCGCACTGAGCAAATTTTGTTGACTCAGATGGAGCGATCAGATCTACCGGGACAGTTTCCATTTGATTTGCCCAGCCAAAATCGATTGGTCTTTAAAGATAAGGCGCAACTGCGGAAACTCTTAGCAAAAACCGTCGAGGCGCAGTTGCAACGATTTAATTTGTTCTCGTAGGCTGGCTCTCTTAAGAAAACTACGAAACGCTACGATCGGCATCTTTAAACGTTCTAGAATAGCGGTCTGTTATTGAATGCGATCGCCATCTGCGCCATTCCATTCCGCACTACGAACTACACCTTACTACGATGCCGGACAATCTTAAGAGTCAAGCGATTACCCAAGGCGTGCAGCGCTCTCCAAATCGCGCCATGTTACGCGCTGTTGGCTTTAACGACGAAGACTTCACTAAGCCCATTGTGGGGATTGCTAACGGACATAGCACGATTACCCCCTGCAATATGGGAATTCAACCCCTCGCAAACCGTGCCGAAGCGGGAGTTCGAGTGGCGGGTGGAATGCCTCAGATGTTCGGTACGATTACGATCAGTGATGGGATTTCGATGGGAACGGAGGGAATGAAATATTCTCTCGTGTCGCGGGATGTGATTGCAGATTCGATCGAGACCGCTTGCATGGGTCAAAGCATGGACGGCGTTCTAGCGATCGGGGGCTGCGATAAAAATATGCCTGGTGCGATGATCGCGATGGCACGCATGAATATTCCTGCCATTTTTGTCTATGGTGGCACGATCAAACCCGGACATTTAAGCGGGAAAGATCTCACCGTTGTTAGCTCGTTTGAAGCGGTTGGAGAATATAGCGCTGGCAAGATTTCTCAAGAGACGATGCTAGAGGTCGAGCGTCATGCTTGTCCTGGTGCTGGCTCTTGTGGGGGTATGTATACCGCGAATACGATGTCCTCGGCTTTTGAGGCGATGGGGATGAGCTTGATGTATTCCTCCACAATGGCGGCTGAGGATGCCGAAAAACAGGACAGCGCAGAAAAGTCAGCCCATGCACTGGTCGATGCGATTCGGAATCAGCGTTTGCCGCGTCAGATCATTACCCGCCAATCGATTGAAAATGCGATCGCGGTGATCATGGCAGTCGGTGGCTCGACGAATGCAGTATTGCACTTCTTAGCGATCGCTCATGCTGCCAATATTGATTTCACGCTCGACGATATTGAACCGATTCGCGCTCGTGTTCCCGTTCTATGTGACCTCAAACCGTCGGGGCGCTATGTTGCAACCGATCTGCACAAAGCAGGCGGCATTCCTCAGGTGATGAAAATGCTGCTGGCGCATAACTTATTGCACCGAGATTGCATCACCATTAACGGACAGACGATTGAAGAGTTGCTGAAGGACATTCCTGAAGAACCGCGCTCCGACCAAGACGTGATTCGTCCCTGGAATAACCCGATGTACCCGCAAGGACACTTGGCGATTCTGAAGGGCAACTTGGCAACTGAGGGCGCAGTGGCAAAAATTACAGGTGTTAAGAAACCGCAGATTACTGGGCCTGCACGAGTTTTTGAGTCTGAAGAAGATTGTCTGGATGCAATTCTAGCAGGCAAGATTGGTGTGGGCGATGTGGTGGTGATTCGCTATGAAGGCCCGAAAGGGGGGCCTGGAATGCGCGAAATGCTGGCTCCGACCTCGGCGATTATCGGGGCTGGATTAGGCGATGCGGTAGGGCTGATTACCGATGGTCGCTTCTCGGGGGGAACCTACGGAATGGTGGTCGGGCACGTTGCACCAGAGGCATTTGTTGGCGGGACGATCGCGCTGGTGCAGGAAGGTGATTCGATCACCATTGATGCTAGGGCGCGATCGCTAGAACTGCATGTCTCGGAAGACGAGTTAGCCCGTCGGCGTGCGGCTTGGACTCCTCCCGCGCCGCGTTATACCAGAGGGGTGCTGGCAAAGTACGCCAAGCTAGTGTCGTCGAGTAGCCTGGGTGCGGTCACAGATCTGGGTTTGGGGTAGAAAAGATGGGAAGAGCGATTGCCTAGTGCGATCGCTTTTCTGTTTATGTCCTTTGGTGCGATGTTTGCAGAATTGAGCAATCTTATTTTGCGCAGCAATTCAGTAGCCAAAGGCATGAATTCAGGTCTAAATGGCAACGTTGACCGTTTTAACTCAACAGGGCGAGTTCTGATCTGAAAGGTTCGCCTTCTGATCCTGGAACTCCGCCTTCTGATCCTGGAACTTCGCCTTCAGATCCTGGAACTTCGCCTTCAGATCCCGGAATTCCGCCTTCAGATCTCGAAACTTCGCCTTCAGATCTCGAAACTTCGCCTTCAGATCTCGGAACTTCGCCTTCTGATGCTGGAATTCCGCCTTCAGATCTCGAAACTTCGCCTTCAGATCTCGGAACTCCGCCTTCAGATCTCGGAACGTCAAGCTTTCTACTCCAAAGATGAAGCTCAAATCTCGGAACGTCGAGCTTTCTACTCCAATCTTGAAGGTCTGATCTTAAAGGGTTAATGTAGGTCTTGCACCAGTTGCCACAAAAGAGTTAGCAGCGGATTCGATCAGTACATAAACACAGAAAACTGCATATCCAGAGTTCCAATTTCTTCGAGAACTCGGAAATTTTTGCACATCACTTATTGAACAACGTTCAGTCTCGACTCTTCTAGACCCGACTCTTTCAGACCCGACGTTTCTTAGAGGTATACAGATGACATTGCTGAAGAAATCGAGCGGGTAAATTGGGAGTTGCGCCCCAATGGAGATGAAGATAGGAGGCGTGGAGGTGAGGAAGACGCCACCCTTCTGAAAAAGGTTGCGGCGTCGTGGAATATGGAGAGGAAAGATCAAACAGAGGAGCTTCGGAACTAGGTGTTAGGTGCGATCGATGAAATTCGTGACCCTGAACAATCTCGCCCTGAAGCATCAGAGGAGTGTTGTGCAGGGCTTGAGCCTTACGGTAGCCAAGCGTGAGCCGTTTACCCATTACAGCAGTCGTCGGCAGAATACCGACCATTGGGAAAGAATGATTCGAGAAATCGGTTAAGCGATCGCACAAATACATCAGTCCGCCACACTCTGCAACCGTCGGCATTCCCGATTCAATCGCCGCCTTGACAGAGCCACGCATCGTCTCATTGTCTGACAGCGTTTGAGCAAAGACTTCAGGAAAGCCACCACCAAAATAGAGTCCGTCGATATCAGCAGGCAACGTTGTATCGTGCAGGGGACTCCACGGGACGAGTTCTGCACCGAGATGCTGGAGCAAATCTAAATTGTCAGGATAGTAGAAATTGAAGGCGGCATCTTGCGCGATCGCAAGGCGGACGGGGGAGGGAGGGATGAGGGAGGTCTTCGACCCGCTTCGCGAGGAGGGATGAGGGAGGTCTTCGACCCGCTTCGCGAGGAGGGATGAGGGATGAGAAAGGTCTTCGACCCGCTTCGTGAGGAGGGATGAGGGATGAATTGAGCGTGAAATCAATAAGGCTTTTAGCGGCGACCAGTCGAAGCAGGTTTGTCCTAAATCAGCCAAGCGATCGATGAGCGAATCGAGATCCTTTAGTTCGTCAGTTGGGATTAGACCTAAGTGACGATCGGGGATCTGAATCTGATCGTCTCGATGTAAGACTCCAAGAACGGGAATGTTGAGCGGTGCGATCGCGGCTTTCAGTAATTCTAGATGGCGATCGCTGCCGACTCGATTTAGTACAACACCCGCAAATTCTAATCGGGGATCAAACGAGCGGTAGCCGTGTAAAATTGCCGCGATCGAGTGCGACAATCGGCTGCAATCGACCACCAATAGAATTGGCGCGTTCAGCAAGCGAGCAATGTGAGCGGTACTAGCAAAATCGGGTGTTCCAGCCGCTCCATCAAACAGCCCCATGACACCTTCAACTAGGGCATAGTCAACCGACTGAGTGTGAGCCGAAAAGCACTGCTGCACATAAGCTTCAGAGGTCAGCACCGGATCGAGATTTCGGCACGATCGCCCCGTCACATCGCGATGAAACATCGGATCGATATAGTCAGGCCCAACCTTAAACGATTGAACCGATAACCCCCACCGCTTCAGCGCCGCCAATAACGCCAGCGTGACGGTTGTTTTTCCAACCCCACTGCGATCGCCCGCAATTACAAGAACCATGAGTCAGCGAATCACCTAAGAAGTTGCGTTTCTAGAGTTGCGTTTCTAGAGTTGCATTGTCTCACACCCCGTTCATTCCCCACTCATTCAGTAGATCAGCCGCGAAATTAATCTATCTAAAGTAAACGTTTTCAAACGGAGCGAGTACGGTAAACTTCACTACCACAGGCAATATGCGCCCGTTACCATAAACCTAGTAAGGAAAAAGAGTTTTAGGAGCCATCCAGGATGCAAAGCACGTTCGATTCTGGCAAACGCAAACTGCTATCGTGTCTTAGTCATGCCGCTATCTTCTTCAGCACAACATTTCTCTCGATTGGAGCACCGATCGCAGTTTACTTCTTGTCAGATGATCCTGTGGTGAAGCAGAACGCGAAAGAGTCAATCAATTTCCATCTAAACGTTTGGTTATGGGGAACCGTGATTGGAGTACCGATCGCAATTCTGTCATTTATCACATTTGGATTGGGCGGGGTTCTATTCTTTCCAGTGATTGCTCTAGGATTTTTGGTTCATTGGGGTTTAACCGTCGTAGCGTTACTACACTGTCTTTCAAAACCGGATGAACCATACCGTTATCCATTCATCTTCCGATTGTTTTAGAGAAAGATG
>NZ_JCACKG010000036.1:0-2061 GCF_059505265.1 Myxacorys chilensis
TGGGTCGGCTTTACGTGCTGGTATCGGGCCAGGTCGAGGTGGTTCGCGAACGCACCCAGGTCACCCATGTCGATGAACCCGGCTCCATTTTCGGGGAAATGGCGGTGCTGCTCGACATGCCCCATTCGGCGACCGTCAAGGCGCTGTCGGCAGTGACCGCCTATGAAATCCCCGACGCGCTGACCTTTCTCGACAAGCGCCCCGAATTTTCGCTCCACATCGCCACCATGCTGGCGCGGCGGCTCTATTACACCACCTCCTACCTCGTTGATCTCCAGCAACAGGCCGCCGGCCGCCGCCAGGATCTTGACCTGGTGGATGAGATCCTCGCCAGCCTCATCGATCCCGCCGACGTCAGAAAGAAGCGCAAGAAGGGCTGACCCTTGTCCGCCGAGACCAAGCCCCAACTTGCCATCCGCTACTGCACCCAGTGCAACTGGCTCCTTCGCTCGGCCTGGCTGGCGCAGGAGGCCCTTTCGACCTTTGGCACCGAACTGGGCGGCGTCACCCTCCACCCCGGCACGGGCGGCATCTTCGAGATCACCCTTGACGGCACCCTCGTCTGGGAGCGCAAGCGCGACGGCGGCTTTCCCGACAGCAAGCAGCTCAAGCAACTGATCCGCGACCGCATCGACCCCGGTCGCGACCTCGGCCATATCGACCGCCACCGCGGGTTGGACGAATAGCTCTTGCGCCGGGGGCGGAGCAGGGCCATCTACCAATCTCCAACCCCGGAGACCGCCCATGCGCCGCCTCGCCACCCTCCTCACCGCTGCGGCCGTTGCCGTTCTCCTGGCTGCCTGCGGCGACAGCCGCGAAGTGGGCAATGTCGGGGTCGACTGGACCGGCAACGACATCGCCATCGATGCGTTGGCCGATCCCGAGGTCGACGGCGTCGTCTGCCACCTGGCCTATTTCAACCGCTCCTTCATCGATCGCGTCAGCCAGGGCAACTGGTTCGAGGACCCGTCCTATTCGGCGCTCGATTGCTCGGTCGTGGGCCCGCTCACCATCGGCGACATCAGCACCCGCAGCGGCGGCGAGGAAATCTTCCGCGAAGGCCGCTCGCTGATCTGGAAATCGCTGCGCGTCACCCGCGTCTATGACGCCGCCAACAATTCGCTCATCTACCTTGCCCATGCCCGCGAAATCCAGCAGGGCTCGGGCAAGATGAGCCTTTCGGTCATCCCGCTCGGCCCCGAGCAGGTCACCTGGAGCAACGGCGCCCCGCCTGTGGCAAATTAGCGATAAATACCGATCGCTTTTGCTACCGAATAAACATGGCCCTGTTCCAGCCTTTCCCATGGGGCATCGCTGGGGGACAGAGCCATGGCACGGCTCATCGACATGCTGACGGCCAATGCGGCCGACCTTTTGTTCAATTTCGCCGCTTTCCTGATCGTTTATCTTGTTGCCCGGCTCTTGCGGGCCACCCCGCTCGTTGCCTTATGTTTTGGGGTCCTGCCGCCGCTCCTCGCCTATCTGGTGCAGCATCCCGACAATCCGACCAGCATCCTGGCGCTGCTGCGCTAGCTTGCGCCGGACCCCACCGCTGCGAAACGCCATGGCGTCCGGACCGGGCAAAACATAAAACCATTCCGCGCACCGCCGCTTCATTTCGGGCCGGCGCATACGATATTGTTCCCAGCAACCAAGGCCGGCTAAGGCCCCCTCCCGAGAAAGCAAGAGATCATGGCAATTCTGATCGGCGATACCGCCCCCGATTTCACCGTCGACTCCACCGAGGGTCCGATCCACTTCTACGACTATATCGACGGTCACTGGGCGGTGCTGTTCAGCCATCCCAAGAATTTCACTCCGGTATGCACCACCGAGCTGGGCTATACCGCCAAGCTCAAGCCCGAGTTCGACAAGCGCGGCGTCAAGGTGCTGGGCCTTTCGGTGGACAAGCTCGAGGATCACGGCGGCTGGGCCAAGGACATCGAGGAAACCCAGGGCACGGCGCTCAACTTCCCCCTCTTGGCCGACACCAAGGGCGAAGTCGCCCGGCTCTACGACATGATCCACCCCAATGCCGACAACACACTGACCGTCCGTTCG
>NZ_JCACKG010000037.1:0-2055 GCF_059505265.1 Myxacorys chilensis
GAAGATCCCGACGCCGACCGAGCCGTCGAGCACGCTTCGGACGAAGCCCAGGGCCGCCATCGTCCCGATCATGGCCGCCAGCCACGCCCCGCCGCGCCAGTAGGTGCCGACACTGGCCCCCGCGCTGGGCCTCCGCCACGCCCGGTGGTAGGCCCGCTGGAGCGCCGTCGTGAAGGAGGTGGCGAAGAAGACCGTGAACGCGAGCCCGAGGGCGCTGGTCGCCCTCCGGATGTCCTCGGCCGAGGCGAAGGCCTCACGAAAGGAGGAGACGGAGCGACCGTCGAGGCCGAGCCGGGCGATGAGCACCGTGATGATCGACGCACGGACCCCTGGAGGCACGAGCGCGACGATGACGATGAGCAGCGGGAAGAAGGAGACGAACGCCTTGCCGGCGAGCGCGACGCTGCGATCGACGAACTCGATCTCCCGCATCCGCTCCCACACCTGCCAGAGCAGCCGCCGCTGCAACCACTCGGCCGCCTGCTCGACCCGCCTCGACGCGGCCGATCGGTGGAGCTCCTCGTCGACCTGGTCGTCGAGGATCGGCCCGCTGCGACGCACGGTCGAGCCCGCTGCTCAGGCGATCGTCGCGGAGGACGAGGACGGCACGTCCCGGGCAGCGAGGATGATCCAGATCATGGGCGACCCTCTGTCGTCGTCGGGCTCAGCCTCGTACGGAACCGCCTCCTCGACGTCACCCCGCCGAGGTGACCCCCGGGTGCGACGGGGAAGGCGCCTGCGGGTCATCCGGGGCGGGTGACCCGCAGGACGGTCGAGGTCCGCATCCCGTGGTCCAGGGCGAAGCGGCGCCCCACCCAGGCCGTGGTGACGCCGTGGGCGGCCACGCTGGCGACGACGGTGCAGGTCAGCGCCGTGACCACCTCCCGGCCATCACGTGGCGCCAGCTGCTCGAGGGCGAGCAGCGCGAAAACGACCGAGGCCAGGCCCCTGGGGCCGAACCAACCGACGAGCAGCGCCGTCGTCCGACCCAACGAGGAACCGAGCAGCGCCACGACCACCGGGACCATCCGCACGACGGTGAGGGCCACCGCGGCGAACACCCAGTGCTCTGCACCGGCAGCACCGAGGACCGGCAGGGCGAGGGCACCGAAGATCAGCCAGACGGCCATGGACAGGACCTCACCGGCTCGGCGGGTGAACCCGAGGGCGGTACCCGCGGCGGCGCGCCCGGTTGCACCGAACGCGAGGCCGGCGACGAACACCGCCACGAGCCCGTTCCCGTCGAGGTGCACCACCGACGCATAGGCCAGGATCGCGACCGAGGCCGTGCCGACCGAAGTGGACGTCGCCGTGGTGAGGCCCGCTCGCAGCGCCGATCGCATGGCTCTGCCGGCGAGGCCGCCGATCGATGCACCCGCCGCCACGCCGAGGACCAGGCCCCGCACCGCGTGCACCTCCGACGTGTGCTCGTAGACCGTGCCGGCGACGGCGGCCACCAGGAAGACGTTGACGAACGGGGTTGCGATGCCGTCGTTGAGCCCGCTCTCGACGTTGAGGAGGCGCCGGACCTTCGCAGGGATGCGCTCGTCGCGAAGGACGGGACCGCCGAGCGCCGCGTCGGTGGGAGCCACGGCGGCGCCGATGACCGCGCTCACCCACCACGAGGCACCCACGAGCACGCGTGCCGCGATCGTCCCCAGCATCATGGAGGCGGGCAGTGCCAGCACGAGCAGGCGGCTCGTCAGGCCGGCGTCGCGGCGCAGCTTGCGCACGTCGACCGTCGCGGCATCGCCGAAGAGCACCACGGCGAGGGTGATCTCAGCGAGCTCACGGACCACGGGCGATGCCGCCGACACTTCCGCAAGGGGCAGCGGCTCGTTGGCCACCAGCATCCCGAAGCCGAGCGCAGCCATCGGCGCGCTGATGTGCCGTCGTTCGAGCCAGCTCGCAGCAAGGCTCCAGGCGGCGATGGCGGCGGCGAGGAGCGAGAGGACGGCCATGTCGATCCCGTGGTGCATCAACGGCTCCAGATCGGTCGATGCCCGTGGTCGGCGCAGGGGGTGGAGCTCTCATCCACCGACCAGGACCCCGACG
>NZ_JCACKG010000038.1:0-2053 GCF_059505265.1 Myxacorys chilensis
GAGCGGCATCAGGAACTCGTTCCAGCTCCGCATGAACTGGAAGACCACGAGCGTGGACAGCGCCGGCTTGGCGAGCGGCAGCATGATCGACCAGAAGATCCGCAATTCGCTGCACCCGTCGGCCCGGCCGGCCTCGTGCAGCTCGACGGGAAGATCCTCAAAGAAGGACTGCATCAGGAAGACGCCGAAGGGCAGGCCGAAGGCGATGAGCGGCAGGATTACCGCCAAGTAGGTCCCCAGCATCCCCATGGCGAGAAGCTGGTAGTAGAGCGGGATCATCACCGACTGGAACGGGACGGTCAGGCCCAGGAGGATGAGGTAGAAGGTGAGCATCCGTCCCCGAAACCGGAAGCGCGCGATCCCGTATCCGGCCAGCGCCGACAGGACCACGACGCCGATGACGCTCGGCACCGTGATGATGATCGAGTTCAGGAAGTAACTGCCGAAGCGCCCCCGGGTCCAGGCCGTCGTCAGGTAGTCGAGGTAAAGCGAGTTCGGCAGGCCGAAGGGATCGCCCATCACCTCGCGCATAGGGCGCAGGGCCGTGAACCACATCACGAGGATGGGGTAGAAGGACAGGACGGCGAAGAGGATCAGCACCGCGTGGCGCATGACCGTCGCCGCGCCGAGAGGCCGGCCGCCGTTCATCGCCCCGGCTCCGACCGCCGCAGGAGCATTGTGACCCAGGCCGCGAGCAGCGCGATCAGCGACATGATCATCGAAAGTGTGGCGCCGTAGCCGTACTCATTGGCGCGGAAGGCCACCTCGTAGGTGTAGGTGGCGATGACCTCGGTGGCGTTGTTGGGCCCACCCTGGGTCATCACCCAGACCACGTCGAAGACGTTGAACCCACCGATGACCGTGTAGACGATCACCATGGTCAGCACGGGCCGGATCTGCGGCACGATCACGTGTCGGAACCGCTGCCGCGTGTTTGCTCCGTCGATCCGCGCCGCGGCCACGAGCTCCGGGTCCACCTTCTGGAGCCCGGCGAAGAGCACGACGATGCAGAAGCCGACATAGGACCAGATTGCCGTCACCAGCACCGAATAGAGCGCCGTCTCGGATTCCCCGAGCCAGCCGGTTGCGAGCCCGTCCAGCCCGACGGCCCGCAGTGCCGTGTTCAGCAGGCCGAAGATTGGGTTGTAGATCCACATCCAGATGATCCCGATCACCACGGGTGACAGGACCACCGGCAGGAAATAGGCCGTCCGGTAGATCATGGAGCCGCGCGCGTCGGTCCAGAGCATCACCGCCAGGACCAGCCCGACGAAGATCGGGACGGCCGTGCCGATCACCACCCAGATCATGTTGTTGCCGAGCGCGGCCCACATGGCCCCGTCCCCGGCGAGCCGAAGCCAGTTGGCGATCCCGTTGAAGTCGGGAACGCCCGTGCCATTCCAGCTCGTGAAGCTCAGCCAGACGGTTGCGGCGAAGGGTAGGCCGAAGAACACCACGTAGACGACCAGCGCCGGGAGGACGAACCAGAATCCCGCCCGCTGGCGTGCCTCAAGTCGGGACCGTGCCGGTCTGACCATGCCGAATGCCTCGGATCGCGCTGCGCCACCTGGACGCGGGCCAGAGGTGCCTCGGCCCCCAGCCCGCCGCCCGTCCTAGTTGGCCACGGAGGCCTGAAGCGCCGCGGCCTGCTCCTCGGGCGTCCGGTCGCCGGCAAGCACGGCCTGGAAGCCGTCGGTCATCGTGGTGTTGAACGGCTCGGGCGTCAGCACGTCGATGTTGACGCCCATCGCCTCGGGGTCGGCGAGCGAGGCGATCGTCTCGGCCATCAGCGGCGACACGTCCAGGGTCGAGGGGTCAATGGGATAGGGCGGGATGATCCCGATGTCCTCGACCCAGAAATGCGCGTTCGCCGGATCGTAGAGGAAGGTCAGGAAACGCTCCGCCTCCTCCGGATTCTCGGTCGCCGCCGAGATGAAGTAGCCCGAGGACAGACCCGCCGGAGGCATCATCGTGCCGTCTTCGGGCGCGGGCAGGAAGAAGAAGTCCGCGTTGAGCCCGGCGTTCGACACGGTAGGGATGATCCAGCTTCCGG
>NZ_JCACKG010000039.1:0-2052 GCF_059505265.1 Myxacorys chilensis
TTAGTCACTGGCGGAACTTCAGGAATTGGTCGTGCAACCGCGATCGCTTATGCCAAACACCAAGCAAAGGTGGTGGTAGTTGGTCGTCGCATGGATGAAGGGGAAGAAACGGTTCGATTGATCAAGGAAGCTGGCGGAGAGGCTATTTTTGTGCAAGCAGATGTCACGAAAGAAGCCGATGTTAAAGCAATGGTTGATAAAGCGGTTAGCGTTTTTGGTCGGTTAGATATTGCCTTTAACAATGCAGGAACTGTCGGCGAAAATCCCTCATTGATTGAGCAAACAGAAGCTGAATACGATCGCATGATGAACGTCAATGTCAAAGGCGTTTGGTTATCGATGAAATATGAAATCGCTCAGATGTTGAAGCAGGAAAGCGGTTCAATCGTCAATACGGCATCTGCAAATGGAGTCGTTGCACTTCCTAGCGTACCCCTCTACACCGCGAGTAAACATGCGGTAGTCGGTTTAACAAAAGCGGCTGCGCTCCAGTATGCCAAAGCGGGGATTCGCATCAATGTCGTTGCACCAGCAGCTATCGAAACAGACATGTTTGAAGCAGCTACAGGTGGGCAGGATGAAGCCAAAGCTTACTTGGCAGGACTTCACCCGATCGGACGGGTTGGAACACCGCTTGAAGTTGCAAATGCAGTTCTGTTTTTATCATCTGACCTGGCATCGTTCATAACAGGTGAAACATTGATGGTAGATGGCGGGTATGTAGCGCAGTAGTCGAAAGGCAGTGCGAAATGTTTGACACAGCACTTCAAGCGACTCACTAAAGCAACACTGAAATCGGTTCGCTAACTCCATAGGAATCTGCAAGAAGTTAAGTGTTGGAACTGACTACACTCAAGTGAACTAAGACAAAGAGAACTTAGGAGTTGATGATTTCTAAAGTGTCTTCTACCTCACCACCACAAAACTAAGGAAAGGAATCGTTACCATGAGTACCCAACCGACCGAAGTGATCAAAGAGTTTTTGGCAAATACGGCAATCGAAAAGGTCGAGGCGGCTGCCCGACGGCTCGTCGCGGAGGACGCAACATACATTTCCCTGACGGATTCAATATAAATTGCTTCACTTTATGTCCCCCAATTCTCGTCGTTCTGTAAGTCTGTTTCCCTGTCTAATAGCTCTACCTTTATCACTGCTGTTTGTGGGTTATATGACAAAATCCTCAACGCCTGCCGAGGTTCACATTACAACATCAACAGGCACTCTCTATGGCACACAGATTATTCCAACGTCTAATCTGCCAGAGCCAGTGGTGCTGATCATCGCGGGTTCAGGTCCGACCGATCGCAATGGAAACAATCCTCTAGCTGGGCAGAATAATAGTTTCAAACTCCTTGCTGAAGGATTAGCGGGTCATGGCATTGCCTCGATCCGCTATGACAAACGCGGGATTGGAGAAAGCGCAGCCGCAGGACCGGAAGAAGCTGATTTGCGTTTCGATACCTATGTTGAAGATGCTGCACTTTGGATTCAGCAATTGCAGGCAGATTCTCGTTTCTCAAGCGTCACCGTAATTGGTCACAGTGAAGGCTCTCTGATTGGAATGCTGGCGACCCAAAAAACTGGAGCAGATGCTTTTGTATCAATAGCTGGAATAGCCCAAACTGCATCACAAATTTTACGAGATCAACTGCAACCTAGATTGCCAGACGCATTATGGCAACAGAATGAGCAGATTCTTGCTGCTCTAGAGCAAGGTAACAGAGTGACCTCTGTTCCACCAGAACTCAACGCGCTCTACAGATCGAGCGTCCAACCCTACCTCATTTCCTGGTTCCGCTATACCCCTGCCCAAGAGATTAGGTGTCTCACTGAACCTGTTCTAATTGTTCAAGGAACAACTGATATCCAAGTGCCTGTCAGTGAGGCGCAAGCCCTGAAGATGGCTAAGCCGGATGCGGAGCTTAGAATTATTGAGGGGATGAATCACGTCTTAAAAGCTGTTCCATTAGACCCTGAACAGCAAAATGCTTCCTATTCTGAGCCAACGCTGCCAGTTGTGCCTGAACTCGTTGAAGGTATAAGTCAATTTG
>NZ_JCACKG010000040.1:0-2051 GCF_059505265.1 Myxacorys chilensis
GTGGCCGCGCTACGCCTACGTCTACCCCTGGGCGGAGGCGCTGGTGGGCTTGCTGATGATCGCGGGCGCGCTGACATGGTTCTGGGCTCCGATCGCCCTCGTGATTGGCGGCATCGGCGCGGTGTCGGTCTACAAGGCTGTCTACATCGACCGGCGCGAACTCAAGTGCGCCTGCGTGGGGGGCAACTCGAACGTGCCGCTGGGCTTCGTCTCCCTGACCGAGAACCTCGTCATGGTCGGCATGGCGGTCTGGATGCTCCTCTGGGCCATGTGAGCCTGACAGGTTCGGACAACTGACGCGGGTGGGGGTCGACGGCGCACGCGCCCGTTCCCCCACCATCGTCCTGAAGAACAAGGAAATGCGAAATGTCGGCTTCCGAGCAGACAGGCGCCCCTGGGGCGCCACCGACCGGCCGTGGTCTCGGCCTGCCCCTGATCGTCATTGCGACGGCGCAGCTCATGCTTGTGCTGGATGACTCGGTTGCCAACATCGCCCTGCCCACCATCCAGAACGAGCTGGGTATCTCCTCGGCGATGCTGCCGTGGGTCATCAACGCCTACATCCTGGTCTTCGGCGCACTGCTCCTGTTCGGCGGCCGGGTCGGCGATCTCTTTGGTCGACGCCGGGTGTTCCAGCTCAGTGTTGCCCTCTTCACGGTGGCCTCGCTCCTGGTCGGGCTGGCCCCGACCGGAGGCTTGCTGATCGCCGCCCGTGCGCTCCAGGGCATCGGCGCCGCGCTGGCTGCCCCGAACGCGCTCGCCCTGATCGCCACCACCTTCCCAGCCGGCAAGCCCCGCAACTCCGCTCTGGCGGTCTACGGGGCCATGTCGGGCCTCGGCATTGTCATGGGCCTGCTCCTGGGTGGGGTCCTGACGGGCACCCTGGGCTGGCGCTGGGTGTTCTTCATCAACATCCCCATCGGCCTGTTCATCCTCGCCGGATCGCGGTCGCTGGTGGAGGCCGAGCGGCATCCGGGGCGCCTCGACGTCACTGGGGCGATCACCGCCACCCTCGGCATGGCCTCGCTGGTCTACGCCATCACCCGAGGCGGTGAGCACGGCTGGGCGGACAACCTCACGCTCGCGTCGTTCCTGGCCGCGGCGGTCCTGCTTCCGGTGTTCCTCTGGGTGCAGGCGCGGAGCGCGAACCCATTGCTGCCGTTGCGTCTGCTGAAGGACCGCAACCGCTCCGGCTCCTATGCCACCATGCTGCTGCTGGGCTTCGGCCCCATGGGCACCTTCTACCTCGTGACGCTCTACATGCAGCACATCCTGGGCTACAGCCCGATCCGGACCGGATTGGCCTGGCTGCCCTTTGCCGTGGGGATCGTCCTCGGAGCCGGCATCAGCTCCAAGCTCGTCGTCCGCTTCGTGCCTCGCGCGATCGCCGCAGCGGGCATCCTGATCTCCGCGGGCGCTGTCCTGTGGCTGTCCACCATCAGGCCGGAGACCGGCTATGTCGGTCACCTCATGCCGGGGGAGTTCGCGATGGCGTTCGGCTTCGCCTTAGCCTTTGTGCCGCTGACACTCACCGCTGTTCATGGTGTGGAGGCTCAGGACTCCGGCATCGCCTCGGCCTTGCTCAACGCCGCCCAGCAGATCGGTGTCGCGCTCGGGCTTGGCGTGGTGTCCACCGTCTCGGTCACCGTGACCGCAGCCCGGCTGCCTGACGCGCTTGCCAGCCTCTACCAGGGCCGGGAGGTCGGCGACGATGCCGTGGTGACCACAGCCAGCGACGCACTCGTTCAGGGCTACAGCGCGGGGCTCCTCGCCGGGGCGGCGGCGCTGCTGCTGGCCGTTATCGTCGTGATCGCGGCCGTCACCACCAGGCAGAAGCAAGATGCCGCAACCGCCACTGTAATCTGAGGAGGCCAGCACGATGGATCACTCCAAGATGGGCCATGGCGCGCATGGCGCGGCTCTTTCCGACAACCCCGCCGTGCAGGCCTACACGGCCGCGAACGACCGTATGCACGCGGACATGGCCGTGGAGTTCACCGGCGACGCGGAGGTGGACTTCATGCACGGCATGATCCCCCACCACCAAGGCG
>NZ_JCACKG010000041.1:0-24926 GCF_059505265.1 Myxacorys chilensis
AGTCACGACACCGCTGAGTCTAGCTTTTCTACACTGACAATGAAACAGCCCTGCCGAAGTCGGCAACCTTCTGTTTTTAGCATTGTTCGTGAGGTACTCCATGCATTTGAGAGTTCTGAAGATGAACATTTAGGGCTTTATGGTGCATTTGGGTATGACTTGGTGTTTCAGTTTGAGCAACTTTCAAAACAGTTGCCTCGGGCAGAAGACCAACGAGATTTAGTCTTGTACCTCCCCGATGAACTGGTAATCATTGATCACTATCAGCGGCAGGCGTTCCTTGTGCAGTATGACTTTGAAACACCATATGGAACCACTGAAGGACTGTTTCGCAGTGGTGACGTGATTAACTACAAAGGCAAGAACCTGACGCCGACTGTTGCCTCTGACCACGCGCCCGGAGAGTATGAACAGCAGGTTGATACCGCACTCGATTACTTTCGTCGGGGCGATTTGTTTGAAGTTGTTCCAAGCCAAACGTTTTTTAAGCCGTGCGAGAGCGCTCCCAGTCATCTATTCCGCACATTGATGCAAATTAATCCTAGTCCTTACGGATTTCTAATGAACTTGGGGAGAGAATATCTGATTGGGGCATCGCCCGAAATGTTTGTACGGGTTGAAGGAAAACGAGTGGAAACATGCCCGATTAGCGGCACCATTCGTCGAGGAGGCAACGCGATCGAAGATGCTGCCCAGATTCTACAACTGCTCAATTCTCTCAAAGACGCCTCTGAATTAACCATGTGTACCGATGTCGATCGCAACGATAAATCGCGCATTTGCGAAGCGGGATCAGTTCAGGTGATTGGGCGGCGTCAAATTGAGTTGTACAGCCATTTAATTCATACCGTCGATCATGTGGAAGGTACGTTGCGCGACGAGTTTGACTCCTTGGATGCCTTTCTCACGCATCTGTGGGCAGTTACCGTCACCGGCGCACCAAAACGCGGGGCAATTCAGTTTCTAGAACAGCACGAACACAGTGCGAGACGGTGGTATGGCGGCGCGGTGGGATATCTAAACTTTAAAGGTGACTTGAATACCGGATTGGTGTTGCAGACAATTCAATTGAAAGATGCGATCGCACAAGTACGAGTCGGAGCAACGGTGCTGTACGACTCTGATGCAGAAGCAGAAGCACAAGAAACAATGACTAAAGCCGCCGCTCTGTTTCAAACGCTGTATCAAACTCAGCAAAGGCATTCAAATTCATTTGCGGGCGTCGATCTAGAACTCCGGTTGCCGCGTGTAGAACCGGGTAAGCGAGTCTTACTGATTGACTACGAAGATTCGTTTGTTCACACGTTGGCGAACTATATTCGGCAAACGGGCGTCACCGTCAAAACCTTGCGTCACGGGTTTCCAGAGTCAGTTTTGGACACTGAACGTCCAGATTTGGTGGTTTTATCTCCCGGTCCTGGCAAACCGAGCGATTTTGGCGTCAGCAAGACCATCGCCGCCTGCGTCAAACGGCAAATCCCGATCTTTGGAGTGTGTTTAGGGTTGCAGTCCATTGTTGAGGCATTTGGGGGCAAATTAGGCGTGCTGTCCTATCCTCAGCATGGCAAACCCTCTCGTGTTTCGGTGACTGATTCAAAATCTGTCCTGTTTCAAACCCTGCCGCGATCGTTTGAAGTCGGACGCTATCACTCCCTCTACGCGCTGCCCCAATATCTACCCGAAAGCCTCAAGGTAACTGCCATTTCGGATGACGACGTAATTATGGCGATCGAGCATAAAACATTAGCGATCGCAGGTGTGCAGTTCCATCCAGAATCAATCATGACGCTTGCCGATGGCGTTGGTCTATCGATTATTCAAAACGTCATGCGGGTCTTCACAACAACGTTGTCTTCATCGATTCATTAATGGAGCTAAGTCAGATGCAGATTCAACACTCACCCCTTCAAGAACACTCGGCTTCCACGGCTGAACAAAGTTATCCCATTGCCACACAGCGCCACATTCTCGAAGAAATTGTGTGGTCTAAGCTGAGAGAAGTTGAACTCAGACGCAGTCAGATTGCTTTTGCAGAAGTTCAACGCCAAGCCAGCACAAGTTCTTCTCCGCACAATTTTCTAAATGCGCTGCGACAAAGTCCGAGCCAGCCGAGCCTGATTGCAGAAGTTAAAAAAGCCTCACCGAGCAAAGGAATTCTGTGTGCTGATTTTGATCCGGTTGAGATTGCTAAAGCCTATGAGCGGGGCGGCGCAACCTGCTTATCCGTTCTTACCGATCAAAAGTTTTTTCAAGGCAGTTTTACCAATCTGCGACAAATTAGAGAGCAAATTGCACTTCCCTTACTGTGTAAAGAGTTTGTCATTGACCCTTACCAAATTTATCTTGCTCGCGTGAATGGAGCCGATGCAGTTCTACTAATTGCTGCCATTTTGTCCGATCGCATTCTTCAGTCTTTTCTCGATCTGATTCATACATTAGGTATGACAGCTCTAGTCGAAGTTCATACGATCGCTGAACTCGATCGAGTAATGGCATTATCCAATGTCAAACTGATTGGCATTAACAATCGCAATCTTGAAGATTTTAGTCTCGACCTGACAACCACGCGATCACTGCTCACCGAACGACGAGTAGTGTTGGATCGATTGGATATTACGATCGTTAGCGAATCGGGTCTCTACACCCCCCAAGATTTAGCGTTCGTTGCTGATGCAGGCGCGAATGCAGTGTTGGTCGGAGAATCACTCGTTAAACAACCCGATGTAGAACAAGCGGTTAGAGATTTATTGCAAACTCCTGATCGATAGGACGTGTTCTAGACCTTTCAGTAACAAATTACATTCATCCCCTCAGCCCTATGACTTCCATCTCCCAACGCCTTGCAACCCTACGCACAAACAACCAGTGTGCTTTGATTCCATTTATTACAGCAGGTGATCCCGATTTAGAAACAACCGCCGCCGCACTCCGCACTTTAGATGCAAATGGCGCTGATCTCATTGAACTCGGTGTTCCTTATTCCGATCCACTCGCCGATGGTCCCGTGATTCAAGCGGCGGCAACTCGTGCCCTCAACGCAGGAACGCGCCTCGCTCACGTTTTAGACATGGTTCGAGACGTGGCTCCAGACTTACGATCGCCGATTATCCTGTTCACCTACTACAACCCAATTTTGAGTTTAGGGATTGAGGCTTTTCTTAAACAGATTGCTGACTCAGGGATTAAAGGGTTGGTCGTACCCGATTTACCGCTAGAAGAATCCAGCACGCTAATCGCGTTAGCAGATCAAATCGGAATTGAAGTGATCTTGCTTGTGACGCCGACTAGTTCTCAAGCGCGAATCGAAGCGATCGCGCGTCAGTCGCGAGGATTTATTTACCTCGTGAGTGTGACGGGTGTAACAGGAGTGCGATCGCAGGTTCAAACGCGCGTTAAAGATGTCATTCAGAATATCCGTCGGGTCACCACCAAACCGATCGCCGTTGGGTTTGGCATTTCTCAACCCGAACAAGCTCGTCAACTTGCAGACTGGGGAACAGATGCGGTAATTGTTGGAAGCGCCTTTGTTCAACGCTTAGCAGACGGCACTCCCCAACAAGGTCTTCAAGCTGTTAAAACATTCTGCCGCGATTTGAGTGCATCAATTACGCCAACGCTACGTGTAACGAGATAGCTCCTTCACTTCTAGGAAATCCACCTCTAGGAAATCACATGCCAGTAAACACCCCCCACGTTTCCTTAAGTCAGCAACCTGACACCCTCGGTCGATTTGGTTCCTTTGGCGGTCAATACGTGCCTGAAACTCTAATGTGTGCGCTTGCTCAGTTAGAAACCGCCTTTGCTCACTACAAAAACGAACCGCAGTTTCAAGCCGAACTTCAAACGTTATTACGCGAGTATGTTGGACGAGCAACGCCGCTCTATTTCGCCGAACGGCTCAGCGATCGCTACGCAAAACCAGATGGAACTACACCGCAAATCTATCTCAAACGCGAAGATTTAAATCACACAGGTGCACATAAAATTAACAACGCTTTAGGACAAGTGCTGTTAGCGAAGCGGATGGGCAAACAGCGAATCATTGCGGAAACTGGCGCAGGTCAGCATGGTGTAGCGACCGCAACCGTCTGCGCTCGTTTCGGTCTTCAATGTGTGATCTACATGGGCATCCATGATATGGAACGACAAGCCCTCAACGTCTTTCGGATGCGATTAATGGGCGCGGAAGTTCGACCTGTCGAAGCGGGAACAGGAACCCTCAAAGACGCAACATCCGAAGCAATTCGGGATTGGGTAACGAACGTAGAAACCACTCACTACATTCTTGGTTCAGTCGCAGGGCCTCATCCCTACCCAATGATGGTTCGAGAGTTCCAAAGGGTAATTGGTGAGGAAACCCGTGCTCAAGCGATGGAGAATTGGGGAGAACTACCGGATATTTTGCTCGCGTGTGTAGGCGGCGGCTCGAATGCGATCGGGCTATTCCATCCGTTTGTTGATGATCTGAACGTCCGTTTAATTGGCATCGAAGCCGCAGGTGAGGGCATCGATACAGATAAACATGCTGCTACCTTGACGCGAGGACGACCGGGAGTCTTGCATGGGGCGATGAGCTACGTCTTGCAAGATGAAGACGGTCAAATTATTGAGGCGCATTCTGTCAGTGCTGGACTCGACTATCCCGGTATTGGTCCTGAACATAGCTATCTGAAAGAGATGAAGCGAGCAGAGTACTACAGTGTCACCGATCAGCAGGCGTTGGATGCTTTTCAGCGACTTTCTCAACTCGAAGGCATCATTCCGGCCTTAGAAACCTCTCATGCGATCGCGTTCCTTGACGTACTGTGTCCTCAATTGAGTGGAAGCCCTCGGATTGTAATCAACTGTTCAGGACGAGGCGACAAAGATGTGCAAACAGTTGCTAAATTGCTACACCTTTCCTAGTTATCGACTATCGAGTAAAAACACAATTAACGTAGGAGAAATGTCATGAATCATGTCGATCTTTCTGCTAAAAATTTGCTCTCTAAACGCACACTAACGGAAATACAGGACGTAACACAGCAGTTAATGGAGAGATATCAGCAAAAGAAGCAGACTGAAGCACTAGTATATGCTGATTTGGCAGTATCGTTAATGTGTCGTGATTCTCTGCGTAAAAATAGCCAAAATCGGCATTAGATCAGTAAAAGCTTACTATCCTGAATTCTCTCTAAATCCATGATCACAACACCGACCATCTCTACCAAAGTCTCCACTCAGGCTGCAAACTGGACTGATCTGTTGCAACATTTGTTAGATAAGCAGTCTCTCTCATCGGCCCAAGCGTCCGACTTGATGAACGGTTGGCTCACAGAATCAATTCCTCCCGTCCTATCCGGTGCAATCTTGGCTGCAATAGGAATGAAGGGAGTATCTGACCAAGAACTGCTAGGCATGGTGCAGGTTTTGCAGGCTCAATCAGTCAGAGCAACGCTGCGATCGCGCCTTATTAGCACTTCACCTCTGGTTGATACCTGCGGCACTGGCGGAGATGGTGCTTCAACCTTCAATATCTCCACTGCTGTTGCCTTTACAGTTGCCGCCGCTGGGGTTAATGTTGCCAAACACGGCAATCGCTCTGCCTCTAGCAAAACTGGTTCAGCCGATGTTTTAGAAGCGTTGGGGCTTAACCTGAAAGCAAATCTCAACAAAACTCAGGAAGCAGTTGACGCCGTAGGGATTACCTTTCTATTTGCACCCGATTGGCATCCTGCCCTAAGCGCGATCGCACCCCTGCGAAAAACACTCAAGGTGCGAACGATCTTTAACCTACTCGGCCCTTTACTCAACCCGATGCACCCTACAGGTCAAGTGATTGGGGTCAACAATTTAGCGTTAGTCGAAACATTTGCTCAAGTGTTGCAGCAACAGGGCGTTCGTCGTGCGATCGCACTTCACGGACGCGAAAAATTAGACGAAGCTGGATTAGGCGACAAAACGGACATTGCTATTGTGTGCGATGGGCAGATCAATCTGCTGGAACTTGATCCAACAGCATTAGGACTCAGCCCCGCTCCGCTTGATGCATTACGAGGGGGAACCATACAAGAAAATGCAGAGATTTTGAAGGCAGTCCTGACCGGAAAGGGTACTCAAGCTCAGCGAGATGTCGTGGTGTTGAATGCAGCATTAGCCTTGTATGTGGGTGAAGCTGTACCAGAAACAGGTGAGTATGCTGACACCTTTGCTAATGCGATCGGGCTTGCCAGAGATGTTCTACAAAGTGGAGCTGCTTGGAGAAAATTGGAGCAGCTTGCTCAATTTTTACAGTGAGCGCAAAATTGCGATCGGGTCTTCTAAAATGAGTTGCTAACGTCGAGCAAAGTAGAATCAATTACACTACCTGCTCATGAACGCGATCGCAATCCTATTCCTACGAAGGAACATTGATAGGCGTTTGAAAGTAGGCAGGCTCATTTCCAGGTTTCCACTTGATATTGCAACCAATACTAGGTTTTTGATCCTGGCTCACAGGCTGGCCTGATAGAACCGCATCGATCGCTAAGCGCAAGTCTTTTCCCGTCACCGGAATGCCATTGTTTGGACGACTATCATCAAGCTGTCCTCGATACACCAATCGGCGCTCGGCATCAAACAGAAAAATATCGGGTGTACAAGCCGCCGAATAGTCCTTTGCCGTTTGCTGAGTTTCATCAAATAGAATTGGAAACGTTAGCGCCAGTTCTTCTGCAAACGCCTTCAGCGAATCAGGAGCATCATCAGGATGCGTGATCGGGTTATTTGGACTGATCGCAACAATTCCAAGATTTTGCTCACGGTAATCTTGACCCAACTTGGCAAGTTCCTGCTTGATATGCTGTACAAACGGACAATGGCGGCTGATAAACAGCACCAACAAGGCTTTTCTACCTGTAAAATCCGCTAATGTAACAGTCTGACCGGATACATCAGGAAGCTGAAAATTAATTGCTGGCGTGCCTAATGTCAACATTGTTGAAGGAGTGAGCACCATAAAATGAACTTCCTACGCTACATCTACTTAGAATAGAAAATTAGCGATCGTAGTTCAATGCTTTCTCGCGCCAGAGCAACCGACGGACTGCCGAATCGTAGTTTTACGCCCTGTCAGGAGGCTTATTATGATTGATCTTTACTACTGGGCAACCCCCAACGGACACAAAATCACGCTGTTTCTAGAAGAAGCTGAATTACCCTATACCCTCGTGCCAATCAACATTGGCAAGGGCGATCAGTTTAAACCAGAGTTTCTGAAGATTTCTCCCAATAATCGTATTCCTGCGATCGTCGATCGCGACCCCACTGATGGCGGCGACCCCATTTCTATATTCGAGTCTGGTGCCATTTTATTGTATCTAGCAGAGAAAACTGGAATGTTGATTCCAACTGACATTCGCAGTCGAGTGGATGTGTTGCAATGGCTATTTTGGCAGATGGGCGGGCTAGGACCGATGGCAGGACAAAATCATCACTTTACTCAATACGCGCCTGCAAAAATCTCCTATGCCATCGATCGCTATGTGAATGAAACAGGGCGGTTGTATGCAGTGCTAGACAAACAATTGAGTAACCGTGAATTTATTGCAGGAGCGTATTCGATCGCGGATCTTGCCGTCTATCCGTGGATTGTGCCTTATGAAAAGCAAGGCCAAAATCTAGCGGATTTTCCCAACGTACAACGCTGGTTTGAAGCGATTAAAGCGCGTCCGGCAACGATTCGAGCCTATGAGAAAGCAGAAGCCTTCAAAGATCAGGCAATCAATCCTGAGCAGGCGCGGGATCTGTTGTTTAATCAGTCCTCCAACACGGTGAAGCGTTGACTTTGACGCAAAGTTTAAGTTGGAACCATGATTCCTGCGGAGTTGCGCTTCCGTTGTGTTCTTAATTGGGCTTCTGGCAAAAAGTTTTATAAATACTTGACCGAGACAGCCTCCCAAAGGCTCTTGGGTTCAGTCGTGATGTGAAACAGTACCTCTACTCGCTGGCCATCCGCATCAATGCCAATGACCAGCAATCCTCGACTGGTTTGCTCTTGGGCAAAAATCGCTTTGAGATCTGAGAATTTCATCTTTAATCAGAACAATCTTCGGATAGTTGTTGGAACAGAAATTAGAATTCGTATTCAACCATTAGTGTTTGACCTCGCTGAGGAGCCTGAGATGTGCATTATGTTGTTGCCGAGTTAAAACCAGTCGGACTGGTGAGAATTAGGACTTATCATTACTGAGTAGAAGGGAAAAGAGTTTTGTACCCCTGCTCTAAACGAGGCACAAATGAATCAGCAAGTTAAGTTTCAGTCTAGTTTCTTAGCAGGCTTAATCTGCGCTCTTAGCGCTTGTGTTACTCTACCAGCAGCAGCTTTACCAGAGCAAGGCGCTGGGGAAGTACTACAATGGTCATATTCTCATCCGTTGATTGCTGGACTCAAACCTTCCATCAAATTACAAACGGTAGAACCCGATTTTGACTCCACATCTAAGTGCCAAGGCAACGAGTTAAGTTTTGCGGTTTGGGCACCTGATAAACAATTGGTAATCCGAGAACTCATCGATTATAGGTCTAGCAATACGTCTTTCGATTTCGATCCGAAGAATTCAGCCGGAATTAATCTAATTCGACAAGTATACGATTCCGCGATCGCTCAAGATTTTGCTTCTTCCACCCCGATAGCGCAGAGAAACATCAACACTGACAGGTCGCGTTATTACCGAGGTAAGCGCTACGGATATCTCACTCGACAATTTCGCGATCGCGGGCGCGAGGATAAGGCTCAGCACCGCACTGCCTCACAGGTAGAAGTAGTGCCGCTCAGCCGGCTGAACGACGAGATTCAACGCGATCAAAAGACAGGGCAATTTTGATTCTAACTGAGCAAGATTCTAATTAAGCAATTGGACTTTTGTTGGAAGGCAAGCCTTTAATGAAATCAGGTTGTAGACTATCTACTCAGTCCTGACTACACAGGGTCTTGCCTGCGATGGGCGCACCATTGTATCTAGTAGATGTTCGAGCAGGGTGGTTGGATTCTTGCAAAGCCCCGTGTGTACCCGCGAGGTCTGAATCATCGTGCTGCGGGGTGCAACCAGCCAGTGAAAGCGTTCCCGGTGGGGGAGCTGACCAATGGCTCCAGCTTGTTCTCCTCCAGCACAGATCATTGGAATGACCGCTAGATGATCTCGGACGGTTTCTACATCCAGAGTTGAATCGATCGCGAGGAGCCGTTGCTCATCTAGTTCGATGCGAGCGTCAAGGAACCGTTTGGTTGCGCACGAAACAATCACTCCAGCGTTGACAAACTCTTCACGCTCGACTTTGGGAACCACACGAATGATGGCGTAATCATAGGTAAAGTGATCTTGCACGAATCGCCTCCTCCAAGAAAACATGCGGCGGTTCTAACCGTCTTAGTAAATACTTGACATAGGCATCCCGATGTTGACCGCTTTCATTAAAGGGAGAATCAACAAGCCAAGCATCCGGAATCAGTTTGACAATGCGATCGATCACCTCTGGCGTCAGGCTCTCGGTCATCTTCGAGTCTACAGCTTGGAGAGCGCTGGCAAAGCGGAGTAGAACGTGGTCTTTAATCGCAGGGAAGCGATCGCGGCTGCGATCGCGGTAATTGCTCCAAGTGTGATGAAAGTAAAGGGCGGCACCGTGATCGATCAGCCAAAGCCGTCGATGCCAAACCAACATATTTGCATTGCGCGGTGTCCGATCGATGTTCGTCACATACCCATCAAACCAAACAATCGAAGAGGCGAGATCCGCATCAGCCTTTCCTGCAACCGGGTCAAACGTAATGGAGCCGGGTAGATAATCAAGCGCGAGGTTAAGACCTGCACTCGCTCGGATCAGATCTTGAATTTCTGGATCAGGCTCAGTGCGAGCAAGATCAGGATCGAGTTCTACAAAGACGAGTTCAGGGACGGGTAGCCCTGAGGCGCGAGCGATCTCTCCTGCCACTAGCTCGGCGATGAGAGATTTGGGTCCTTGACCTGCCCCGCGAAATTTAAGCACATACATGCCATCATCATCGGCTTCCACAATTGCCGGAAGCGACCCACCCTCCCGCAAGGGAGTGACATATCTAGTAGCACTAACTGTTCGCAAGCTCATCCTTTGATCCGTACTCCACACTGAATCTGCCGCCCTGCTGTAAGTCCCCCTGAGTCATCCTATCCCTCTTTCGCCACTCAATGGCTGGATCATTTTTATGGCGAGAACATTAGGCAGGGGTAGATCCAAGTTCATCTTTTTCTCCCCAATGCATTTAGCCTCAACTTGCAATGGCATCAAGAAATAATACGAGCGGTCTCCAAACCTCGAATTCATTATCCTGAACTGCATTTCACTTGTTCAAGCCGGCTATCCATCTTCAAACCTTTTCTTTTACCAAATTCCATTACGGCTACTGTTCATGCTTTATTTGGGACTGTTATAAATGCTCTTCTAATATTGTTCTAATTTGATCTTTTTTACGCCAAGCTAATGCCTCTCCATCAAAGTCTTTACACGTAGACTAATCATTAAAAAGCTTCTCAGTTCTGATTTATTTAATAGTTGTTTATAGGAACGGCAAAAATTTAGCTGCTATTTCTAATATGAACTTTGGCAAAAGTTAACTCATAAAATAAATTCATAGATCGAGTTAATTCTTTTATTTAGAGCCGCCCAAATATAAGCTTTCACAATATAGTTTGTATCTCCTTTTACAGACGTAAACTTGCGAGACTCATTAAGGTGAGAGCACGAAACTGTAATAGGGACAGCTTTTCATTATGAAGACGCAGCGGATCTATCGCAAAGGATTGACGTTCTGTTTACTGATTGTCTCTTTGTGTTTTGCAAGTAGTTGCTCTGGTGGAACTTCAGCAAATACTGCAAGTAATGGTACGGGTAAAAAAGTCATTCGGATTTCGGTCGGAACTCAAGATCAAACCATTAATACGGCAACTGGCGGGTCAGTTATTCGAGAAGAAAAGTTGCTGGAGAAGTATTTACCTAAAACTGGCAAATACGCGAATGTTGAGTACAAAATTGAGTGGTCAAGCTACACATCTGGGCCACCAATCACTAACAAAATGTTGGCAAATCAGATCGATATTGGAATGATGGGCGACTTTCCATCTACGATCAACATGACGACCTTTCAGGCAAAAGGGAATGGGGTTAAAACGCTTTACATCGCGAGTTTAGGTTCCAGTCCAACCGGTGCAGGGAATGCAGTCTTGGTTCCTAAAGATAGCTCTGCTAAAACACTGGCAGATTTGAAAGGGAAAGAAATTTCTGTTCCGTTTGGCTCAGCAGCGCATGGAATGTTGCTCAAAGCGCTGAAGAGCGACGGAATCGATCCAGAAAAGGATGTGATGTTAGTGAGCCAATCGCCGGAAGTGGGAGGCAGCAATTTGAAAACCGGACAAATTGCGGCTCATGCAGATTTTGTTCCCTTCGGTGAATTGTTTGCGTATCGAGGTTTTGCAAGAAAGATTTTTGATGGGGCTCAAACTGGAACTCCCACGTTTCACGGGGTTCTAGTCCGATCAGACTTTGCCAAAGAAAATCCAGAAGTGGTTGTGGCCTACCTCAAAGCGCTGCTTGATGCCAACAAACTGTTTCGTGAACAGCCAGAAGCGATCGCAACGAAAGTGGAGAAATGGTCTGGCGTTGAGCGAGAAGTGGTGTATATGTTCCTTGGTCCTTCTGGGCTACAACAACTCAACCCAACGATCGGACAAGTCAATTTTGATGCGCTCAGAAATAGCGTGACCACCTTGAAACAGTTGGGTAAGTTGGATGACAGCATTAACCCAGAAGAAGTAACAAAGTGGGCAGACGACAGCTACCTGCGACAAGCAATGAAAGAACTGAACCTCAATTATGACGAAGTTGCTAAAGCAGAAGGGTTTGTCATTGGCGGTGAAGATGCTCAAACCAAAGAACCCATTAAAGATCCAAAAATGGCGGCTCAAATTTGGATTAAGGGCGAAGACAAAGTGATGAATTTTGCATCGATCGCAAATATGATGACCATGCTGCAAACGTTGGCAGCAAGCGGAAAAACGGCTGGGGCACTTTTTGTTCACGACCAAACCACAGGCTGGAAGCTGTTTGCTGAAAACTCTTTCTATGTGCAGAACGGGAAGAATGTTTCTGCTTTTCTAACTGAAAAAGAAGCTCAGGCATTTGCTGAAAAATCAGGTGCAAAAGTTGCCAATTTTCAGGCACTCCAGCAATCGATCGCGCAAGCCAATCAGTTACCTATGTTAGTCGGGGCTAAGTAGATTGCACTAACCAAATTTCAGTACTGCACTGAGGTAAATTCCTTGTGCTGAAATTGATACTTACTTTCTTTTGTTAGAGGTGTCTGATGTCTACATCTTCCAAGCGATCGCTGAAAGCTTCGCCCCTTGCTAAGGTTAATACGACGATCGCACATTGCTTTAAAGCTCTCAGTCGTCGCGATCGCTCGGCTTCCAACCAGCAAAAGTTGAATGCACAAGTCTTTAGACGCATTTTGTCGTTGGTTCTGTTTTTTGGAATTTGGCAACTCTTATGCCTCAACCGATTCAACTTCTTCATCAACTTCGAGAATGTGCCTTCTCCGATCGAAGTAGCGCAAGCGACAGTGCAGTTTGTCACGGGTAATCCGATGAAGCACATTCAGGCGAGTGCGATTCGAGTGTTATCTGGGTTTACGATCGCCGCAGTGTTAGGAATTAGCTTGGGCATTTTGATTGGTTGGTTCAAGAAAATTGAAGATTTCATCTTTCTGCCGTTGGAATTGCTCAGACCCATTCCTGCCGTTGCCTGGATACCGCTTGCCATTCTCATGTTTCCGACGTCCGAATCGGGAATGATTTATCTCACGTTTATCGGTGCATTTTTTCCCATTCTCATCAGCACCATTCGAGGCGTTGAGAGTACAGACTTGTTGCTACTGCGAGTCGGTCAGTGTTTGGGGGCCAAGCAGTGGCATATCTTCAAAGATATTGTTGTTCCAGGAGCCATGCCTAACATTGCTAGTGGGCTAGTCATTGGCATGGGTAACTCTTGGTTTTGCTTGGTGACGGCTGAGATTTTGGCAGGTCGATATGGGGTCGGCTACATCACTTGGGAATCGTATGTCACATCAAACTACCCGCCGATCGTGATGGGGATGTTGTTGATTGGTTTAATGGGTGCGGCGAGTGCGTATGCCGTCGATCGCTTGACCTGCCTACTAATGCCTTGGCGAATCACTAAGAAGAAAAGTGCATAGTGACCTGTTTTCTAACCGTGTCTTTAGGAGGTTTGAGTATTGTGGCGACGTTGGTGGAAAAGACTTTAGAGCAACGAGTTAGAGGATTCGTAGAGGTTGAAAATTTGTCTGTTTCCTTCAAACGTAAAGGACAATCTGTTCACGTTTTGGAGTCAGTCAACTTTAAGATCGAACCCGGCGAATTCATCTGTTTGTTAGGACCATCCGGCTGTGGAAAATCAACCATTCTCAATGTCATTGCTGGATTTATCCAGCCGAGCAGTGGTTTTGTGTTTGTAGATAAGCGTCATGTCGATTCTCCAAGCGCAGATCGGGGCTTTGTGTTTCAGCAATATTCTTTGTTGCCCTGGAAGACGACCTATCAGAATGTCGAGTTTGGGCTAAAGATTCGTGGCGTGCCTAAAGCAAAACGATCGGAGTTAGTCAATTACTATTTGAATCGGGTTGGTTTGTTTAAGCACCGTCACTCTTATCCGCACCAGCTTTCAGGCGGAATGCAGCAGCGAGCCAGCATCATCAGAGCGTTGGTGAATTCTCCTTCAGTGCTGTTGATGGATGAGCCATTTGCGGCACTAGACGCCCAAACGCGGCACATGATGCAAGAACTTCTGTTAACGATTTGGAGCGACCTAAAAACAACGGTTATTTTTGTCACCCACGACATTGAGGAAGCGTTGTTTTTGAGCGACAAAATCTTTGTTATGGGAGTCAATCCAGGCAGGATTAAAGAGAAAATTGACGTTACGTTAGACCGTCCTCGTCATGCCGACGGCCTACTCTCACCCGAATTTATCTCTCTAAATCGTCAGGTGTTTGAGTTGATCCGCGAAGAAACCCTCAAAAGCATGGATATGGATTAATCCACCTTAATTAATCAAGAGTGTACCGATTGTAAAAATTCGGGCTGAATCCAGCGATCGAGGCGAATGTTTTGAACGCCTTCGTTACCGGGAATCAAACTGAGTTGAGCAATGTGCTGATTGATCCAATCCGGACGAATGAGCATTTCAGAGAAGAAGCGTCCGGGCTGATTTTCGGGGTGGAAACTGCTAAGGATGCGAGAGACAATATCGGAATCTAGACTCGTCCACTGGCTGACTAGAGCCAGCGCAGACGGCGTAGTTGCATACCAATATTGAGCGGCGGTCAATGCTTTGAGATAAGCAATGACCACTTCTGGATATTGCTCTGCTAAAGATGCACTTGCAACAACGCCATGAAATGCAGGTAATACATTTTCGCCGCTTTGCAGATAGCGAAACTTTCCCTGACGATAAGCAATGTCGTGAAACGGTGCGAAGTGGGCATAGCCATCTGCCGACGTTGAATAATCCGTTGAAGACCCAAAGGGATGAGCCATGTCTGAATTCTCTAGAGCAGCTAGCTGAACTTCATCCAGCAAGTGAGCAGAATGGAGCGATCGCATCACCATGCCATGCGCCGAAGAACTAAAGGGAACTGCAATGATTCGCCCTCGCAAATCTTCGATACTTTGAATGTTAGATTGATTCGGAACAATGACCGCATTGCAAGAACCATCTGGATTCGTTGAAACAAAGCTGACCAAACGAGTTTGTTTCGCGTCTTGGTGCTGAACGGCGCTCAGTAACAAAGGATAGTCGCCTAGAATGCCGATATCAAGTTGTCCAGAATGCAACCCTTGAATAATCGGTGCTCCGGTTGAGAAGTCACACCAGCGAATTTGATATTGAGTTGAACTGTAGCGGCCGTCTTTCGGCAGAAAGTGTTCTAGCAATCCCAACCGCTGAATGATCAAACCCGCTGTGACCGTTGGAATTGTACCGTTTTGAATTCCGATCGATAACGTGAGTGTTTCAGGGCGTTGAGGAGTTGAACGAATGACTAGGCTCGGCGATCGCAGGTGTACTGGTCTCCGAGTCTCTTTCTGCTCGGTTTGAATCCGCGATCGTTGCGCTTGCACATCCTGAATTAAAGCCGTGAATTTTTGAATTGGATTTGAACTGCGCGTTTTCTTTGAAGTTGCACTTTGCGCAAATCGTCGTTGCTGATTTGACTGATCTGCAGACTCGCTCAATCGACGAGGCAACAGCATGAATACATTACCGGATAAGGCAAATTCCTGAAGTGGAATTGAAACTAGCACTCCTGATTGACAATCTGCTTTGAATTCAAACTCAGACGCGAACCCTAGATAGTTTCCCTGCGCGATAAAGGTTTGCATTAAGCTGAGCGTATCGACTGTCTCGATATTTGGAAAGTCGGAGAGCGTTAGTCCTAATTCGTGTAGACGCGCTTCAAAAACCATGCGACTCGGTGACCCTGTCGGAAGCAACACCCACGACTCTTGTTGTAGCTCTTTCAAACTCAACCAGTTTTGCTTTGCTAAAACATGGTTTGAAGCGACGATCAAAGAATAGTGAATCGTGTTGATCGCAGTTGCTGAGATTTCAGCAAATTCTTCAAAACTAATATCAGAAATTCCAATATCTATTTGACCACTTGTTACAGCTCGACAAAGCAATTCGGCAGATTCAAAAACGACACATTGAGTTTGAATTCCAGAATATTCTTGACGATACTGAAAAATAACTTCGGGTAGCCATCCCTGCGAAATTGCTGGTGTGCAACCTATTTTAATGTGACCAAGCTTACCTTGTTTGATTTCTTCAATTTTGGCAACCAATTGATTTTCAACTTCAATCAATCTAGGAGCTTCTTCGTATAAAAAACTGCCCGCTTCTGTTAGCTGAATCTTACGCCCCAATCGGTAAAAAAGAGTAGTTCCTAATTCAGCTTCTAAAGATTTTATCTTAACGCTAACCGCAGGCTGAGTCAGATTTAAAGCATCAGCAGCCTCGGTGAAACTGAGATGTCTAGCGACTTCTAGAAATACTTTAACTTGATAAACTTCCAAAACTCTATCTCCTTTTCCAAGCGGTTTTGCGAATGGTTAAATAATGCATTCAAGTATTTTATGAAATTATAAAAGATATGAATCCATAAATAGTAACCGCTGCTACAAGTTGGTTTGTAGTACTTCAATTTCTTCTTTATGATAGGAGAATCAGAAGACGCTCCGATGTATTTTTTGTGCAGCATCTCTAGAAGTTTTAGTCGCTTAATGAGGAGTACTAAATGGATACTCAATGGATGAAGACGGATGTTCTCATCATTGGTGGTGGAACAGCCGGAACAATGGCAGCCATTAAAGCAAAGCAGGCAAACCCTGAAGGAGAGGTGCTGATTTTAGAGAAAGCTAATATTCGTCGAAGTGGCGCGATCGCGATGGGAATGGATGGCGTGAATACCGCCGTGATTCCGGGCAATTCTACCCCAGAACAATACGTTCGCGAAATCACCATTTCCAACGATGGCATTCTCAATCAAAAAGCGGTTTATCAAACCGGAAAATTAGGGTTTGGGGTGATTCAAGAGCTTGAGAGTTGGGGCGTTAAATTTCAGAAAGATGCTCAAGGTGAGTATGACTTAAAGCAGGTTCATCGAGTCGGCAAATACGTGTTGCCAATGCCGGAAGGGAAGGACCTGAAGCAGATCTTGACTCGGCAAGTAAAGCGACACAAAGCGAAAGTCACCAATCGAGTCATGGCAACTCGTGTTTTGGTGAAAGATGGACGCGCGATCGGGGCAGTCGGGTTTGATGTGCGGAACGGCGATTTCGTTGTGATTCAAGCCAAGGCAGTCGTTCTTTGCACGGGTGCATCTGGGCGGTTAGGACTTCCTGCTTCTGGCTATCTGTACGGAACCTATGAGAACCCGACCAACGCCGGAGATGGTTACTCAATGGCTTATCACGCGGGTGCAGAACTCAGCAACATTGAGTGTTTCCAGATCAATCCGTTGATCAAAGATTACAACGGGCCTGCCTGTGCCTATGTTGCCAGTCCTTTCGGAGCGTATACCGCCAATGCTGAAGGGAACCGCTTTATTAGCTGCGACTACTGGAGTGGTCAAATGATGCTGGAAGTTTGGAAGGAACTGAACTCTGGTAAAGGCCCCGTTCAGCTCAAAATGACCCATCTCGATGAAGACACGATCGCAGAGATTGAAACGATTCTGTGGGCAAATGAGCGTCCGAGCCGGGGACGATTTCATGAAGGTAGAGGCGAAAACTATCGCACCCACGGCGTTGAAATGAATATCTCTGAAATTGGGTTGTGTAGCGGTCACAGCGCTTCTGGAGTTTGGGTCAACGAGAAAGCTGAAACCAGCGTTCCGGGACTGTATGCGGCAGGAGACATGGCAAGCGTTCCTCACAACTACATGATTGGGGCATTTGTGTTTGGAATGCTGGCAGGCACAAACGCCGTCGAGTACGTGGCAGGCTTAGATCATGTTGATCCTGATCCTGAGTTTCTAGAAGTCGAGAAAACCCGCATTTACGCACCATTAACCCGACCCAGCGGCGTTCCCCATACTCAAGTCGAGTACAAACTGCGGCGCTTGGTCAACGACTATCTTCAACCCCCCAAAGTCGATAACAAGATGGAAATTGGGTTGAGAAACTTTGCTCGCTATCACGAAACCTTGGATCTGATGGGTGCACGCGACCCTCATGAGCTGATGCGCTGCATGGAAGTTCACTTTATTCGCGACTGTGCTGAGATGGCGGCTCGCGCCTCACTCTATCGTCGGGAGAGCCGTTGGGGGTTGTACCACTACCGTGTCGATTACCCAGATAAGAATAACGATGAATGGTTCTGCCATGTCAACTTGAAAAAAGATGACTCCGGCAACATGGTGTTGTTTAAGCGTCCGGTTGAACCTTACATCGTAGAGGTTGATCTTGAACGAGAAGTTTATGATGTTGCCGTGCGTTAGTTAGATCTAGTTGAACATTGCTGATTGAACTTTGTGGAGAAGCTTGAGTGTTATGGCATTAGCAACGCAACGAGTTGATGTTCCAGTCATTGTCGATGAGTCTAAATGCTTAGAAAAGTGTACAGCTTGTATTGAGGTGTGTCCGTTAGATGTGTTGGCGAAAAACCCTGAGACGGGCAAAGCTTACATGAAATACGATGAGTGCTGGTTCTGCTTACCCTGCGAGAAAGAGTGCCCGACCAACGCGATCACGGTTCAAATTCCATTTTTGTTGCGATAGAGGAACGGAGATGTTTGCAGATACCGATTCTGAATTAAATGAATGGCTAGAAATGCTGCGATCGCCGGATCTGAGCGATCGTCTAGTCGCTGTCAAAACCCTACAACACTTGGGCGATGAAGAGGCTTTAGAACCTTTAATTGTCGCTCTGCAAGATGAAAGTACTGCGGTTCAAAAATTAGCCGTTACTGCCCTGTGGGAGCTTGCTAATCCAAAAGCAGTTCCCGCGTTAATCGAATGTCTTGTCTCTAGCAATGAAGAAATTCGCGACGAGGCATTGTCGGCTTTGGGTGAACTGATTTCACCCGATCACTTAATGCTATTGCTCGATGCAGTGCATCGCGACAAGGTGAACATGCAGCTTAGCATTTTAATTTTGTTGCGAAAGATTCACGATGCCCAATCGCTGCCGTATGTGCTCCCATTCTTTGAGTCAGATCAGGCTGCGTTGCGTGAAGCAGCCGTCACAACGTTACGCTATCTCAATCAGGTCGAGCGCTGTCAACCTGCGATCGCGCTAATGTCCGATGCGGACGGCACGGTACGTCGAGCCACTGCGCTGACGTTGGGACACTTAGCCGATGCCGAAGTGGTTCCTGCTCTTTGTCAAGCGTTAACGTCTGATGCAGACTGGCAAGTGCGACGCAATGCAGCAAAGTCTCTCGCGCTTCATGCTAATGCTGAAGCAGTTCCCGCTTTGCAAACTGCGCTATCTGATAACCACTGGCAAGTGAGAAAGTTTACGCTTCAAGCCTTGCAAAAAACACCAGACGATCGCGCGCTACCTGCTTTAATTAAAGCCCTAGCCGATGAATACTCAGATGTACGTCGGGATGCCGCGATCGCTCTTGGCAAGCTGAAGAATCCTGCTGCGCTGAATGCACTCCAGCAATCATTGGATGATCCAGACAGAGACGTGTGTATCTTCACGCAACGAGCCATTCAATCAATTCAAGAGTCTACACCAGAGACATCAAATGCCTAGTCACCAATCTCCTTTTCGGCAACCTCTACCAGAAGAAAGTCCTGCACCTTCCGATCCGGTGAACGAAGCTCGTCTACAAGAAGTTGTTCGTTGCCTCAAGCAGGTAATTGAACCCATTCTCAAAAACGACATTGTTTCCTTGGGAATGGTGCGAAACTTGCGAATTGTTGATGATTACATCTACCTGCGCTTGTATATTGGTAGTCATCAACATCACTTACAAACAGAGGTCTACACGGTTCTTGCGGCGCTACCCTGGTGTAAGAAGCCCTATATCCAACTTTGCACGATTCCAGGTGTCAAAACCACCTTGGCCATCTCCAGCGGCAAGGGTGGTGTGGGTAAGTCTACAACCTCTGTGAATCTAGCCATTGCCCTGAGCTTACAGGGTGCAAAGGTGGGATTGTTAGATGCTGATGTCTATGGTCCTAACATTCCCCAGATGATGGGACTGGGACAGGCAGATGTCAAGGTAATCGATACGCCAGATGGCCAGAAGTTTCTGCCCCTAGAAGCCCACGGAATTAAAGTCATGTCTGTCGGCTTGTTAGCAGAACCCGATCATCCTTTAGCTTGGCGCGGTCCGGTTTTACACAAAATTGTGACGCAGTTCATCCATGAGGTGGACTGGGGAGAATTGGATTATTTGCTGATTGATTTGCCTCCAGGTACAGGCGATGCCCAAATTACGATCGTTCAAGAAAGCCCGATTTGTGGAGTATTGCTAGTCACCACTCCACAACAAGTCGCCGTTGCCGATGTCCGTCGTAGCATTCATATGTTTCGCCGCGTCGGCATTCCCGTTCTAGGCGTGGTTGAGAATATGAGCTATCTCCTCTGTGGGCATTGTGGTGAACCAACTTCAATCTTTGGCAGCGGCGGCGGTCAACTGCTTTCGGATGAACTACAAGCGCCCTTGTTAGGTCAGGTTCCGATCGAGCCGCAAATTTGCACCGGGAGCGATACTGGACAGCCCATTACGATCGCAAACCCAACCTCGATCGTGAGCCAGGTTTTTGTTCAAGTCGCCACTGGGCTAGATGCGACATTTCGTCCAGCAACTCTCACAAAGACGCAACTAGAAGCTGTTACCGCTGTTACCGCTTAATTTAGAATGCCATCCCCCACGCTAACGATCGTGACAGCCGTTGTCTTGTTTGTCTGTACCTTCATTCGTTCAGCCGTGGGGTTCGGTGATGCGCTTCTAGCTATGCCATTGCTCGCAATGGTGATGAGCTTAAAAGTTGCGTCACCAATCGTTGCGTTTGTTGGCGTTGTGATCAGTTTGATCATTTTGTTGTTTGATCGCAATGCAGTTGATTTCAAGTCTACTTGGCGACTCATTGTTGCTACGATCGCGGGTATTCCTGTTGGTTTATGGTTACTCAACCAGGTACCCGAACACATTGTGAAATGGGTACTTGGAATCACATTAATTGCCTACGGAAGTATCAATTTACTCGCGCCTAAATACCCTTATCTGCGACATGAAAGATATGCATTTCCATTTGGCTTCATTGCGGGTATTCTTGCAGGCGCATACAACACCAACGGGCCTCCGATCGCAATCTATGGCATCCTACGACGCTGGTCTCCTGATGATTTCCGGGCAACCATGCAGTGTTATTTTCTGTTCTCGGGCATTACGACACTCATTGGACATAGCTTAGCAGGATTATGGACTCCACTGGTCTGGCATTTATCGCTATGGACGTTACCTGGAGTAGGTTTAGGAATTTATCTAGGTGGAAAAGTTAATCGGCTTATTCCTCAACCAATGTTCAGCCAAATCATTTTCAGCTTACTAGTCTTTGTCGGCTGCTTGTTTCTGATATAAGCTCACTCTATCGTCATTGCTCCACTACCTTGCAAAACTTGTTCAAAGGCGATCGAAATTTTTGTTTGATACCGTTGCTGATGCTTAAGCTTCCAGATTGGCTGTATCATTTCAAGCTGAGATTTTAACGGTCTAGATTGTGAATCAATCACGCGAATCGGGTGCAACGCTTTAAATTGAATTTCTTTGGTCACCATCCATCCAGGAATTGCAGCCGCGCCAACGCCCCCTTCAACCACCGTTTTTACCATTTCACTGCTGCTCAAAACCAAAATTACATTTAATCGATTTGGATTGATTCCCCAGTCTTGTAATGCTTGTTCAAAGACCTGCTGCGCTCCAGAACCCGGTTCTCGCATGACCCATGCTGTGGTGAGTAACTCATCTAGCAAAACTTCTTGTCGTTCAAACCAGGGATGCGATCGCCCCACCACAATCTGTAAGCGATCGACTCCAACAACTTCCTGCATGAGATACTGTTGAAGCGCAGGCTTAATTTCTTTCGTCACTAACCCTAAATCAAACTTTCCTGACACTGTTCCTTCAGAAATCTCCTCCGCATTACCTAAAGTACAATGAATCACAATACCCGGATACTGCCGCTTAAATTGGCAAATCTTTTCTGGCAACCAATAATTACCAACATTGATACTTGCACCAACCTTTAGTTCACCTTGTTGTAAATTGTTGAATTCTCGTAATCCTCGTTCAGTAGAAGCGACGTACTCTAAGATCTTTTTGGCTTCTCTCTGAAGCAATCTTCCTGCCTGTGTAATTTCGATGTGCCGACCGATACGATCGAACAGTTTCACACCGTATTCCGCTTCTAAATTTTGAATGGCAGTACTGACAGAAGGCTGCGTAATATAAAGTGCTTCTGCAGCACGAGTAAAGTGCAAGTGCTCTGCAACCGCCAGAAAAATCTTCAACTGATCAAATGTCATTTCCGCTATATAGATTACAATTGCTAATCCATTGATTTTAACTATCAATTCGACAGAAAATAACGTTTGCTTCTAGCAATCTAGTTACTTAAGGTGAAGGTAATTGTTTTAGAAAGCAATTTAATTTATGAGACTTCTCAAGTTTTCTTCTCAGAAGCATTCTAAAAAATGGTTAGAGGTGCACTCACGAAGTAATCTTATTTTGGAAGCGCTGAGTTGGCAATCGATCGTATTTTTGAGTTTTGCGGGATGTTGCTTGACTAATTGGATTTCTCCTCCTGCAGCGTTAACCCTTGGAATTCTCTTTGCATTAACGCTAAAAAATCCTTTTCCAATTACAAGTAAGTTTGTTGCAAAATATCTACTGCAAATTTGTGTTGTATTACTCGGCTTCACGATGAATCTTGCGATCGTATGGCAAGTAGGAAGTCAAGGTGCGCTGTTTGCGGCGGGAAGTATTGGGGCAACCTTTTGGCTTGGCAATTATCTACGGAAATGGCTAAAAATTCCGGTTCAGTCATCAGTATTGATCTCCGCTGGCACTGCGATTTGTGGAGGGTCAGCGATCGCGGCTGTGAGTTCTGTAATCAATGCTGCCGAAAGTGAGATCTCGATTGCAATGGGAACCGTGTTTGTGCTCAATGCGATCGCGCTGTATGTGTTTCCTGCTTTAGGTCATGCATTTCACCTTACCCCTACTCAGTTCGGCACTTGGGCGGGTGTGGCAATTCATGACATCTCTAGCGTAGTAGGTGCGGCTTCACACTTTGGACTTGGTGCGCTAGAAACCGCAACAGCCGTGAAGCTTTCTCGTTCATTATGGATTATTCCGATTTCTCTCATCGCGATCGGGATGCTAAGGCAACCCCTCACATCAGATCAACGGCATTCAATTCAAATCCCTTGGTTTATTGGGCTGTTTCTCCTAGCGTCAATGCTTCGCACATTTGTGCCAACACTTGCAGCCCTTGTTCCTACCATTACGCACTTTTCGACGATCGGACTTACTCTAACCATCTTTCTAATTGGAACAGGCTTATCTAAGCAGGCTTTAAGGGCAGTCGGTTGGAAGCCAATGATTCAAGGAGTTCTATTATGGGTGTTCATCAGTGCCAGTTCTCTCGGGCTGATTTTACAACTCGTTCATTAACCAGAACTAAAACACTTTGACAGACGCACTTGGAAAAGAGAAACGAGTTAGCATCAAAGACAGAAATTCTTTCGGCAGCCAGTTCATTAGAAGCCATCAAACAACTTGCTCTAATCTTGCAACCTTTCCTACACTTTAAATTGAATAAAGTCGAGCTACAAAGTTACTTGGTTAACTGAAAGGCAAGCCTAAACGAGTTCTGCTGCTCTATTTGAAAGATGTTTTGAAGTATGTAGAATTTACAGATAATCAAATGCTAGAGGCAATAGAGAGTTTTTAAGTAATGTCAGATATTCCACGTCAATTCACTCCCGCAGAACTCGACGAATGGCAACGACATCTTGACGAAGCGAATCGCAACAACATTCTGTGTCATTGTCGCCAGTGTGATTATGAATGGGTTGCTTCTACACCTGAAGCGTGTATTTGTGGCAGCAAGGACGTGGAAAGTATTGCTTGTTGGCAGTTTCCCGATGGCTAGGACAACTCAAATGTTGAAACGGCGTTCCCTTCAAGGAGCAGGGGTGAATGAAGTGGGGCAAAAACAAACCCCCAGCGATGAAACCAGGGGAGGGAATTAGGAGAAGATTAGATACTCAAACCAACTTGTCTTGACCAGAGGAATCGAGGAGAGACGATTTCGCTAGGTTCTAGCTCACAGAGAAAGCTGTTAAGACGGTGAAAGTTACCAACAGAACTGCGATCGCGGCTTGAAAAGCGTATTGCTGCTGCTGCTCGGGAGAAGGAGATTCTGCAAAGTAAAGCGCAGGTTCTGTAGCGTAGTTGTTGAGAAGGCCATTTTCGCTGTAGGTCCGCATCGCTTGTTCCTCTTCTGTTACTTTATGTAAATTAATGTAACAGTATTGTTACAAATAGTCAATACCTTCTGCTCTTTCTGGTATGGAGTGTCGTTATGGCGGCAATCAGGATGGCTTAACTCAGGGATGCAATGGGCAAAGCGAATTTAGCTTAACTATGGGCAGATAGTCGGGAAATACCAAGGGTAAAAGGCAGATGTGGAGTGAACTACCTTTCTTTTTGCTTAAATGCGTTCTGTAGACTAACTTTCAAGACGATAGCGTTGCTTGAATCGGGGCGGTTGGTCGGATGGCTCAATTCTGTCTGGGTTGCCCTTCTAGACTAGCAATAGGCAGCAATGTCTTCACCGCAAACATCAGCCAAGTAGCAGAGCGCTTTGAACCGTAAACCGACGAGTTGCTCGTAGAAGGGGTTCAGTTTGCACATCGGGGGAATGTGGAGCAGAACCCGACCGAAGCAGCGAATATCACGTTCAAACGGGCATTGAGAGGGAATGAGACGACAGAAGAAATGGGCTGTCTTAGCGCTTTGAATTTCGATTGCATCGAGTTTTTGGGCGATGGGCTGAAGGAGAGAAGCGATGAATGTATGGGAGGTTAGGGGCAACATGATCAGTCTCCTGAATGCTTTTGTGGGGGGCAGTGTAGCGTTGTCTGATGGTGATTTATACGGTTGGAACCGGGATGTTATGCAACGTTCTCGATCCCGTGATGATTTAAGCCACACGTTGAGGTCAAGGCATTCCGCGTTGAGAGTGACAGTCCTACGATCGGCCAATCGAATTAAAGGAAGTGCTAGGTTGTGTTGACATTTCAGCGAAGTTCAATCAGCAAGGCAGTGAAATAAA
>NZ_JCACKG010000042.1:0-2046 GCF_059505265.1 Myxacorys chilensis
AGACGGTGCTGATCCCGCCCGGCGCGGCGCATTGATACCGCGGCCTCCTGCGGACCTCATCGACAAGGAACCCCCATGGCCCACGACCACGTTCCCAACGAACGCCGCTCCGTCCCCGCCTCGCACGAGCACATCGTCGGCTGGGGTGCCGACAAGAATCCCGAGGACCGGCCGGCCTACCCGATGGAGCGCACGCCACCGCGCTTCATCGAACCGCACTGGGAGGTGCCGGAGCAGCAGCCGCGCCGCATCGAGGTGCTCAAGTCGACCGAGCGGCCCGACCTCACGCCCGTCTTCGGCACCAGTTCGCCGCCCTCCGGGTTGTCGGGCGTCCTGCGGCGCTGGGCCTACGGCTGGAGCGAGAACGACCTGCGCCGCTGGATGACCCTGCTGCTCGCGGACCGCGTCAACGTGGTCGAGGGCCTGGTGCAGGACCTGGCCCACGGCCACGTGCCCAACATCCTCGGCGAGATGGGGTGGCGGGCGGAGTTGCGGCACAACCCGCGCGGCGCGGCCCGCAAGGCCGTCACCGTGGCCGCCGTCGCCGGCGTCGGCTGGTGGCTGTGGTCGCGACGGTCGGAGCGCCGGCGCCTGGCGCGGCACCACCGCCACTGGCGCTGAGGCGGCCGCCTGCGGGGGGTGCGGCGGCCGTCAGACAGTGCGCGCCGGCAGGGGCCTCACGCAGCTCTCGCGGCCGATGCGGGCGGTTCACGCGGGGTGCAGCAGCACCCGGAACGCGCTGCCCTCGTCCGGCTCGCTGACCACCTCCAGGCTGCCGCCCATGGCCTCGATCAACTCGCGCACGATGCACAGACCCAGCCCGGTCCCCTTGGTCGGACCGGACTCGCGGCCCAGCCGGTTGTAGGGCTGGAACAACTGCGCACGCTGCGCGGCGCTCAGCCCCAGCCCGGTGTCCTCGACCGACAGTTCCAGCCGGCCGTCGTCGAGCTTGCGCACGCTCAGCGTGACGCGACCGCCGTCGCGGTTGTACTTGATGGCGTTCGAGCCCAGGTTCAGCAGCACCTGGCGCAGCGCACGCGGGCGACACCACGCGGCCACCGGCTGGGCCTGGACGGTCACCCGGATGCCGCGCACCGCCGCCTGCGCTGCGAGCCAGTCGTTCACGTCGGCCAGCAGCGGCGCCACCTCCACCCGCTGGCAGGGCTCGGCCGCGGGCTCCGTCGCCTGGCCGTCGGCCTGCTGCAGGGAGTCGTTCACCAGGGACAGCATGTAGTGGGCCGCCTGCTCGATCAGCTCCACCCAGCGCCGGTGGCGCTCGCCCAGCGGGTCACCGTGGTCCTGGGACATCAGGTGCGCGAAGCCGATCACCGCCCCGAGCGGCGCCTTGATCTCGCGGCCGATGCGCCGCAGAAGTTGTGACTGAAGCGCCGGGGCGGCCGGCGGGGCCGTTCCGCCAGGCACCCCGACGGGTTTCGCCGGCTCGGTCGTCGGCCTGGTCGCACTGGACAGGGACGGAACGGACGGCGTCCAGGCGCCGTCGACCTCAGGGGTGACACTCGCGTCCATCGGAACCCTCTCGATTCCCGGGATCAAGGCGTCCGGGTGTGGAATCGAGTATGGGCGGGCGGGATTGAGCCGCCATCACCCGTAGGAGCCAACGCGCCGAGTTCAAACGGGCCAATGGCCCATGGGGCGGGCCCCGCCGACTAGACGGCCAGGTCGTCGAGCGTCGGCCCCGCCGACTAGACGGCCAGGTCGTCGAGCGTCTTGCCGGCGGCCAGCGCGTTGCGCAGCCAGCGGGGCCGAGGCCCCCTCCCGCCCCAGGTGTTGCCGGCCTCGTCGCGGTAGCGCACCTGCGCCTGCGCACCCTTGGCGCCGGCGCGTTTGCGGCCGCCGCGAGCGGGCGCCGCCCCGGCCACGGCCTCGCTTCGCGGCGCGCGCCGGGATCCCGCCGCCAGACCCAGATCCTCGGCCGTGAGCCCGTACACCGCGATCGCCTCCTTGATGCGCTCGATGACGCCCTCGACCTCCTTGCGGCGTGCGGCCTCGGCTTCGGCTTTCAGAGATTCGATTTCGCGGAGGATT
>NZ_JCACKG010000043.1:0-2044 GCF_059505265.1 Myxacorys chilensis
AAAATACGCACCGGCGAGCGGTGGCAATGGCAGCAGCGTAAAGATCGCCATCCAGACACAAAGCGGTGCGGCGGTGCGCAGGAACGCCGCTGTCGTCAACCCTGCGGTGTAGGGCAGCACTGTCAGTGCCGGCACCACAAGGAGAAGCAGCAGAACAGCAACGACCAGCAGAATAACGCTGCCGGCAAGCGCTGCGACCACCAGGCCCCTGCGCCCGATGCGCATTTGTGCTGCATCCATATCGACCCGCTTGCTCCAGCCAAAGCCCGTCAACATGATCGAGCCCAGCCCCAGGAGGTCCACATGCGCAAGGGGCCAAGGCGTCAGGCGCCCATCGTATTTTGGACCCTTGTCGCCAAGCAGTACGGCAATGGCGGCGATGATGCCGCCCTGCGCTGTGAAGATGATCAGGCCCGCCAGCAATCGAAACAGCAGTGCCTGAATCGTCAGATCAGAGCTGATCATCCGATGCTCGCCACGTCACTGTCTCGGCCGGACCTGCCTCATTTCTCGATGACGAGTTCGTAGAGCGCGTCCACATTGTCCGGCAGTGGCGCGCCGGCGGCAAAACCGTTCCGCTTCAGCAGGTAGGCCATGATGTCGGCATAGGTCGCGGCGGAATAGCGTCCCGGTGCGTTGGGCGGCATGGTGCCACTCATGACTTCGAACAGAACACCCGCTGGCGAACCGTTGGCGTATTTTTCTTCAAACGCCACGCCGCGCAGCGGGGGACCACCGAGCAATCCGCCACGCAGATCGTCGCCGTGGCACTCCACACATTCCTTCTCGTATGTCGTCTCGCCCCGATCAGCCTGATCCGAGGCGTAGGAGGCACGGGCGGCTTCCGCTTGGGCGAGGTGAATTCGCGCATCTGGTCCGGATGCGGTTGTTGTCTTGGCTGAAAGCGTCGACGCATCAACTCCGTCCGCTACACCGGAAACGGCAAAGCTGGCCCCGGTCAGCGCCAGAAACCCAGCAACAACAGCCAGCGAAATCGCATTATTCTTATTCAAGAAAACCTCCTACTGAAATCCACGCCTCGAGACACTAGCATCAACACGAAAGCGCGTTCCTTCAACGGACCCGACATCGCGGTGATTTGCAAGGCCTTGGTGCGCCTAATGATTGAACAACCACCCGGGACAGGTTGTTCATGCCGGTTCAGCTGATCTTCAATCGCTGCGCACCCGTGCGTGTCCGGCTCGAGCCGGCCTGATCTGGCCAAGCCCAAATCGCGCAAGCGTGTTCAGGCTGGCTTCAGTGAGCAGCTGCAAGAACCGGCCAAACACCGAAGTTCAGGGGAGACTGTCATGTTTAGGGCCGAAGCCGTTATCATCACCATTGCCGCGCATCTGATCGCATCTGGAACGGCAATCGCCGAAACGCCGGAGACGTTCCCCGGCGAAGTTTGTCATGAAACCCACTGTTGCGTGGAGTTCGATACGCCCAATGGCGGACTGGTCGAGTGCTACTTGAAAGAGGAGCAAATCCAGGAGGGCGTCGAGGAGACCGAAGCTGAAAAGAACAGCACCGACTCGGCGGCACCGGTTGGTCCCGGTCCGGTAGTTACGCCGTGAACCGAGATCATGTCGTTTGGGCCACGTAGGCACAACCCGCCTGGCTTAACGAGATTGAGAGCGAATCGACCTTCTGGATGCAGGGTTTCTTAGCTCTTGGTGAGCATAGTCGAAGCTCACCAACCTTGGCTAAGTGCACCGTGCAGTCCTTCTCATTGTCTCGCCAGATAAGCTACCTGTCACTGGTTTTCGGGCTGATCCTCGTGGTCGCCCTCGGTTCGTTTGGATGGTGGGCCGCTTCAAGCATCGACGACCGGGCGATAGCGCGCCAGACGCGGGCAGTTCATCGTGGGCTGGCCGAGATAATGGCGCGAATACCCGTCGAACAGGACAGCTCAGTAGTTTGGAACGACGCGGTCCTGAACCTGCGCGCCAACAATGATGCATGGATTGCGGATAACCTAGCCGAATGGATGAGTGAATACTTCGGGCATGACCGCGTCTACATACTTGATAATGCCGACCAG
>NZ_JCACKG010000044.1:0-24902 GCF_059505265.1 Myxacorys chilensis
TTCGCGCTTGGATGGCGGCGCAAGACCAGCCCCATGAACGCTTTGTATTCCCTGAAGAAGTATTGCCTCGCGGTAATGCTCTCTAAAGCAACATAGTATGTAGAGCTAAATTAAACGCTTCTGCTAGATCGGCAGAAGCGTTTTTTACCCTCATTATCAAAAGCTCGTGCTATAGTAGGCGAAGGGTACTAGATGCCCGATTTACAGGTTCTAAACCATCCACATTAGACCGTTTAGGCAATAGGAGGTGATGCCCATGATAGAAAGTAGTAAATGCATGGGTCGTCAGGTTGAACTGAATCGGCTGTGCGCCGGAGCCGTTCTCTAGAGGCTGAACCCATCTTCCTTGTGAAGATACTGTCTGCTAAAGACTAGGCTAAACAGATTTCCTTCCGGCAGTCTGGTTCTTACCTGAAGACCCGCTACACCGCTCCTACCCCTAAGAGTTCTAGTTTTTGCTAGCTTTCTTTTGGTAGGAGCGGATAGTTTTTTAAAGGGTATTTGAATTCTATAAATTACAAGCCGCTTGAACGTTTCCTCTATAGAATTGTTAAGGATTTAGTTTCGGGATATAACTCTGGCCTGTATTTGAGCCTCTTTAGCCTTATTGCAACAAACATGCAGCATTCTTAAGGGTACTGCACTGCTAAGAAAGTTTATTTTGTTGAGTTTTGCTTGACCTTGCCTAATATTGTCTGCCGCACATCGAGAAATAATATTTTCTAATTTGATCGCTAAAGTCTAATTCTGCGGTTAAACTTGATAGTGTTACTGTTGAGTGATCATGCCGACTAAAGGTTCCAATACCAAAAGCTCTAATAGTCGTTTGATACCAGGTGTGAGGAGAACTAAACAATGCGTAAGGTTTTATTGAATTCTTTGTTCATCAGTCCTGCCGTCTTGGGTGCGGCACTCGTGATGTCTTCTGCTGCGATCGCAGCAGAGAAGCAGGTAGGTCAGGCTTCTTTGTTATCCCCCGTTCAGATCAACTCCCAAAGTCTTGATGCATCTGCTCTGAAGGCAGATAGTCAACTTTCTTTGGCCAAGCCATCTGCACCCACCGTTGAATCTGTTAAGTCATTAGACAAACTCGCTTCTACTACATCAGTTGAGGTTGCACAGACTCCTAGCAATGTAAAAGTTGCGCAGGTTTCTCCAGAGGTTCAGGCAGCTCCTGATTCCTCAGCGCCTAGTGTTGATTCCCTGGATCAGATTAACCGCTACAGCCGAGAAGGAAAGTCGGCTGGCAATTCGTCTGCAGGTCAGGTTACCTCGGTCTCTCAGCTTTCGGACGTTCGCCCCACGGACTGGGCATTCCAAGCTTTGCAATCGTTGGTTGAACGTTACGGCTGTATTGCGGGCTATCCCGATCGCACCTATCGTGGAAACCGTGCGTTGACCCGCTATGAATTTGCGGCTGGTCTGAATGCATGTCTCGATCGCGTCAACGAATTAATTGCAGCGTCAACCGCAGACCTCGTGAAGAAAGAGGATCTGGCGACGCTTCAAAAGCTACAAGAAGAGTTTGCGGCTGAGCTTGCGACCTTGCGTGGACGGGTAGACGCTCTGGAAGCACGTACCACCACCCTAGAGAAGCAGCAGTTTTCAACAACAACTAAGCTAGCTGGTGAGGCAATTTTTGCAGTTACCGATGAATTTGGAGTGGATGGAACCAACGGAAATAACACCGTGTTCCAAAATCGTATCCGCTTGTCCTTGAACACAAGCTTTACAGGAAACGATTTGTTGGTTACTCGTATTGCAGCGGGTAACGCTACCCCCTTTGCATTGTCTCCAGCTGGTACTGCTAACGGTACTGTTGCTGAGGGTCTTCAAACCTTCAACTTCGGCAACACAGGAAATAACAACACGCTGATTGATTGGGTTGCGTACTATTTCCCACTCAATGACCGGGTTAAGTTCTACATCCCAGCGGTTGGGGGCTTGCACTATGATTATGCTCCGACTGCTAACCCGGCTTTAGACTCAGGCGATAGTGGCAGCACAACGTTGTCGCTCTTTGGCCAGCGCAACCCTATCTATAACATCGGTGGTGGTTCTGGTGTTGGTGTCAATGTCAAAGTGAGTGATGCTTTCCAAATCAGCGGTGGCTATTTGGCAGACAACTCGGAGAGCACAGGTGCAATCACTACTGGTGCGAATAATCCTGCTGCTAAGGGCGGTTTATTCAACGGAAGCTATAGTGCTTTGGGACAGATTAGCTTCAACGCTAGTGATGCCTTGCAGATTGGTTTAACCTATGTGAATGCTTATCGGAGGGGAGCGATTTTTGATGCTGGTGGTGGCGTTGCTTCAACGAGTGGCACCCTTTTCGGCAACACTTCTACCAATCTTGCCACTGGCCTCATAACTCCAGCGCAAGTGAATGCTTATGGTGCTGAAGTTGCCTTCAAACTAAGTCCTAAGATCGTCCTTAACGCCTTTGGTTCACTTATCAATGCTGACTTTGTAGATGATGGTGCTGGTCAGAGAGATATCTGGACTTATGGTGTAGGTCTTTCTTTCCCTGACTTTGGTAAGAAAGGTAACTTGCTTGGTTTCGTTGCAGGTGCAGAGCCTTACTTGGGTAATCCGACCGCAGCCCAGCGGGCAGCAGGTGTGCGGAATGACATTCCTCTGCACTTTGAGGGCTTCTACAAGTACCAGCTAAATGACAATATCTCGATTACTCCTGGTGTGATTTGGATTGTGAATCCTGGTCAAAACGAGGCCAACCAAGATGCTATTATCGGTACCCTAAGAACCACTTTCACGTTCTAATGCCCAGTTAATTGCTTTGAAACAAAAAAGCCCTACACTCGTAGGGCTTTTTTATTGGAGCTTACTGTGGTGCTGTGAATTACTTCTACTTTGCGTTCATAAAGAGTCTAGCTAAACAAGCATTGAATTTTCTTCAACGCTTGCTTATGGGTTAGCAAGCTCCACGATTGCAGCTTATCTTGTTCAGTTAGAGTTTTTGTGTGTTAAACATCCTCTGTTCTGAGGTGGATGGTCAACAAAGGCGGCGCAATTCTGTAGAGAGAGGCAATGTCCGTTGAGGTTAGCCTACGATTACCAGAATTAATAATGTTAAATTTGGAGAGGTCGCTATGGCTAGGGTAAATCCAATTGAAGTTTAGAAGCATTTGAAAGGAATTGACTATCCGGTGAACAAGGAAAATCTTGTGAAACACGCGCAAAAGAATGGTGCTGATGAGGAATTGCAGTCAATTTTGCAGGAACTACCAAGAGATGAATTCCAGACTCCAGCCGATGTGAATAAAGCGATCGGGGAGATTGAGTAATTCTGTACAAGCGCCTTGAAGTGAAGTAAGGAGAACTCTTCTCTGGTTCCAGTATTTACTGAGGCACGCTTAGTAGGGTTTAGGGTCTGACTACGTTAAGAGCACCATTGATCTAACTTAGTCAGGAAGGTTTTGAAGTTTAACTTTGTCCTAAACTCACACTGACTGATAATCTTGGATCTTCTATAACATTTGAATACGCTGATAGCTGTATTAAAGTGAATACAGCTTTTTTATTGAAAAAACGAAACTGAAATTGTTCAACCTCTACAATTTCAGCCAGTTATTCTATAGTTTTTGCTAGCGATCGCTTAACTAGAATGAGCTAAATTAATTCAATATTTACTATTACTTTTTCTCATTGTTTTCCATTAGCTTTAAATCTAATCCATCAATTCAAAAGAATTGTATTCTTAAATACGATTAATATGCTTTCAACTGATTTAGAATCAAAATACTCGATGCAAATGCTTGCGGATAGACATAGAATTAGCTTCATTCTAAGATTCATTCTGAGGATAGAAGTTCTTAATTAAACTGAATGTTATCTTGCTCTAGAGATACCGAATTCCGACTTGTTCTCAATAGTTGTAAGAGCAATTTTTCTTGCCAAGTTTGATGGTTGATGTGTGAGTTGTACTATTAGTAACCAGGTGGTTAATGTATGGAATTTTTAGTAAAAACTATAGAGTTTCCTCAATCTCTTGACCACGAGGCAACTGAGCGATTTTATCAGCAGGCAGACGCTGCGATCGCAGCAGGTGCTGATGTTGTTTTAGTTGACTTTGATGCAGTTGAGTTCATTAGTAGCCCTGGTTTGATGGCTTTAGTTGTGGTTTTTAAGCGTGTTCGCGAAGCAGAGCGCAAACTGTTTATCTGTTCGATTAATGAGCAAGTCAAGATGCTGCTGGAGTTGACAGGAATGGATCAAGTTTTTGAGGTTGTTGATCGTCCCAGCGAAGTGAGCAATGTACCTGATTCGTTTGCCATAGCATCATAATTGCTTCACTGTCAAAGAAAACTAAGCGCTAGAGAAGAGGGTCTTTCTCCTTACTCTAACGCTTAATTTAAATGAGGTTATGTAGCTGTTTTTACTGATTCAGCTGCTATAAATTTTCGAATGTATTGACTGACCAATTCAGGTTGCTCCTGTTGAACCCAATGGCTACAGTTGGGAATATAGCGAATCCGAAAATCGCGAACGTACCTTTCAGTGCCATAGGTAAGGTGCTTATCTAGTGCACTATCTTCCTCTCCCCAAATCATGAGCGTTGGAACCTGCAGCATCGTCCAATCGCGTTTAGTCAACCCTTGCTGCATTGCATTGCGATAATAGCTTAGCGCCGCCGTAAGAGCGCCGCGCTTCGAGAGTGCAGCTTTATATGCATTAATGTTTTCTTCAGTAAATGTACCTTTTCTAACTGCCATTCCCGAAAACGCCGTTTCTAGCGCTTTATAGTCTCCAAGCTGGATTAGGAATTCGGGCAGCAGAGGAATTTGGAAGAAGAACGTGTACCAACTTCTCAGCCACTGTTGAGACGTAAAGAATTTTTCAAGAAATAACGCAGGATGAGGTGCATTTAAAACAATCAACTGCTTTAGTAGTTCGGGATGGGTGTCAGCAAAATGCCAAGCAATGATGCCACCCCAATCGTGTCCGACGAGAATGCACTGCTGGTAGCCCAATGCTTCAATGACGCCCTTTATATCAGCGATGAACTCTGACATCACATAGGAACTTTGAGCCGCAGGCTTATCACTGTCGTTGTAGCCGCGTAAATCAACTGCCACCACCTTGTGGTCTTTAGCGAATTCTGGAATCTGATACCGCCAAGAATACCAAAACTCAGGAAACCCGTGCAGAAATAGGATAAGCGGTCCTTCCCCCTGAGTGATGTAATGAAGGTTGAGACCGTTGGTGTGAACGTACTCGTGCTGCCAAGTTTCTAACATGAGGGCAAACGTGCATGAATTTCTAGCACCCTACACCCTGCATCTAGAGGTTTGCACCTTACTTAAGCAGTAGTTGCAACCGGCGGATACTGCCGAAGCACCTGAGTTAAATAGTGACCGGTGTAGGAATAAGGATTTTTAGCAACGTCCTCTGGTGTGCCTACCGCAACAATTTCACCGCCGCGATCGCCCCCTTCCGGTCCGAGATCAATCACCCAATCAGAGCAGCGAATTACATCTAAGTTATGTTCGATGACGAGAACAGAATTTCCCTTATCGACCAGTCGCTGCACCACATCTAGCAGTTTGTGAACATCGTAGAACGACAGTCCGGTTGTGGGTTCATCGATCAGGTAAAGCGTCTTGCCTGTAGCACGGCGAGACAGTTCTGTTGCCAGTTTTACCCGTTGGGCTTCACCGCCCGATAGGGTGGGAGCCGTCTGCCCGAGGCGAACGTATCCCAATCCAACATCAAATAGCGTTTGCAGGCGATTTGCCGCTTGAGGAATATTTTGAAAGAAGTCTAGAGCTTCTTCAACAGTCATGCTCAAGACATCGGCGATCGATTTCCCTTTGAACTTTACCTGTAAAGTTTCTCGGTTGTAGCGAGCGCCTTTGCAGACTTCGCACTGAACGTAAACGTCAGGAAGAAAATTCATTTCAATTACATTTACGCCTTGGCCGCCGCACGCTTCACAGCGTCCACCTTTGACATTAAAGGAGAATTGCCCTGGTTTGTAGCCTCTCGCTTTTGCTTCGATAGTGGTGGAAAACACTTCGCGAACGACATCAAATACTCCGGTATAAGTCGCCGGATTTGAGCGTGGGGTGCGACCGATGGGAGACTGGTCAATCACGATCGCTTTGTCGAGCGCATCTAATCCTTTAACCGGCTTCATATCTTTAGGTTGCGGAATCTTCTGCCCAAAATGATGCTGAATTGCCGGATAAAGTAGTTCGTTGATCAGGGTCGATTTGCCGGAACCAGAAACTCCGGTCACGCAAACCAATTTACCAAGGGGAATATCAGTATCGATCTGCTTGAGGTTATTCCGATGAGCATTGCGAATTTGCAGCGATCGCCCATTTCCTGAGCGGCGCTCTGCAGGTGTTTGGATACTCCGCCGACCAGAAAGATAAGCTCCAGTCAAGGAATCTTCAGCATTCAGCAGGCTGTCTAGATCGCCTTCAGATACGACACTTCCACCATGAACGCCCGCACCAGGTCCAATATCGACAATGTGATCGGCAGCGCGAATGGTTTCTTCGTCGTGTTCAACAACAATCAGTGTATTTCCTAAATCTCGCAATTTGGTTAGGGTATTGAGCAGTCGCGAATTGTCTCGTTGGTGGAGTCCGATGCTGGGTTCGTCTAGAACGTATAGCACGCCTGTTAAACCTGCGCCAATTTGGGTTGCAAGCCGAATCCGCTGGGCTTCTCCGCCCGAAAGCGTCATGGCGGTCCGATCTAGCGTTAGATAGTCCAGCCCGACATCCAGTAGAAATCGTAGACGCGCTTTCACTTCGCGAAGCACCAGATCGGCAATTTGCGCTTGGCGATCGCTGAGTTCTACCGTCTCCGCTCGATTGAGACAGTCGCGGATGGAGACACCCGTGAAATCATCCATATGAAACTGTCCGAGCCGCACGGCTAACGCCTCTGGTTTGAGCCGTTTGCCCTGACATTCGCTGCACGGTTCATCAACTAGGTACTGCTCTAACTTCTGTTTGTAAGCGTCTGAGCTACTTTCTTGGTATTGGCGTTCGAGCAGACTGACAGCACCTTCGTAGCGGCGATGGTACCCCTTATTCTCGCGATAGCGGGAGTCTACCTCAATCCAAATCGGATCTTTAGATCCATAGAGCAGCGCGTTTTTTTGCTCGTCGGTTAACTGCTCCCACGGCGTTTGAATATCGAACCCGAACGCTTCGGCAACGCTACAAATTAGCGAGAGGTAGTAGGTATTGTCTTTGTCTGACCACGGCGCGATCGCGGCATACACCGGAAGCTGCGGATTTGGCACAATCAGCTCTGGTGAAAAGGTGCGATGGCTGCCCAAGCCGTGGCAGTTAGGACATGCGCCATAGGGAGAGTTAAACGAAAATAGCCGGGGAGATAGCTCCTCCATGACGGCTCCATGCTCTGGGCAAGCAAAATTTTCTGAAAAGACAAGTTCTGGAATCTTTTCAGACTCGGTTTCTGGCATGATATCAATGACCGCGATCCCCGTTGAGTGGCGTAAACAGGTGGTCAGCGAATCCGTTAGGCGTTCTTCAATTCCTTCTTTTTTGACGAGCCGATCCACCACAATTTCAATAGTGTGAGATTGATTCTTGTCGAGTTCGATCGAATCGCTCAGTTCGCGAACTTCTCCATCAATCCGAACCCGCACAAACCCTTCCGAACTGAGACTAGAGATCAGTTTTTTATGAGTTCCTTTCTTGCCGCGAATCACCGGAGCCAAAATTTGAAACCGGGTGCGATCGGGCAATTCCATCACGCGATCGACCATTTGATCAATCGCTTGCGGAGCAATTGAGCGATCGCACACTGGACAGTGGGGCGTTCCAGCGCGCCCGTAGAGCAAGCGCAGGTAGTCGTAAATTTCTGTGACTGTGCCTACCGTAGAACGGGGGTTGTGAGACGTGGATTTTTGATCGATAGAAATTGCTGGACTGAGACCCTCGATCGCATCGACATCGGGTTTATCGACTTGTCCTAAAAACTGCCGAGCGTAAGCACTGAGCGACTCGACGTATCGGCGCTGTCCTTCTGCAAAGATCGTATCGAAGGCAAGGGAAGATTTTCCAGAGCCAGAAACGCCTGTGAAAACGATCAAGCGATCGCGGGGCAGTTCCAGATCAATGTTCTTTAAATTGTGCTGCCGTGCGCCTCGAATCCGAATCGAACTAAGCGAAATCGTGGGCTTCGTGGGGCGAGAATTTGATTGATTTGAGATCTGGTCGCCAGATGAATGAATTTCCTCCATCCCGACATCAGGACTCAGAACCGGGGATGCAGAGCTTTTAGATGTGCTAGGACGCTTTGGCATTGGAGGACAAAAAGAAACAGTCCTTAATGATTCTATCGCTTCCCTCGCGATCGTAGTTATTGCGTACTAAAGTCGTTAGGAGGTGTGTAGTAAATTGCTGAAGAAGCTTTAAAGTCACATCCAAAATTGCGCTCATGACTTAAAGCAAATTAGACTCAACGCACCTTCAGAAGAACTGCAACACTAGCGATTCTTCATAGCGCGCTCCATGTCACGTTTATCCTGGCGCTTTCGCATATCGTCCCGCTTATCATGCAGTTTTTTACCGCGCACCAGCGCTAGGTCGATCTTGACCCAACCTCGTTTGAGATACATCTTGAGCGGAACGAGGGTCAGTCCTTGTTGCTCAACTTTTCCAATCAGCTTGCGAATTTCTTGACGATGCAATAGCAGTTTCCGAGTCCGAGTCGGATCGTGGTTAAAAAATAGACTCGAGCTTTGATGAGGCGAAATGTGGACGTTATGAAGCAAAACTTCGCCATTGCGAACGAGAGCAAAGCCGTCTCTAAGGTTTACCTTACCTGCTCGAATCGACTTTACCTCAGTCCCAAGTAGCTCAATTCCCGCCTCGTAAGTTTCTAAAATTTCGTACTGAAACCTGGCTTGGCGGTTGTCGCTAACAATTTTGAACCCTTCTGTTTTCGTATCGCTCATCACTCTAGTTTAGCGAAAAACTTGTTTCTAAAAAAATTGCCTCCAAGATTTTACTGGAGGCGTTACTTAAGGAGACGGAGCAAATACAATACAAAAGTACTATAGATAGTCTTGTTTTGTCAATGACGATCGCTAACTCAATTTTAAGACGAACGCATTGGCAACAAATCAGCAGATGAAGTCTCAACGGCGTCTATCCATCCGCAAGCGAATCCTCTTCTGAAGGGATCTGCCATCTTTTGCTAAGGAGGAGCTTTTGCGTAAGCCCTGTTTTTTCGCAAAACCTTCACCAAGTCAATCTTTGTTGTCGATTTCTAGTGTCTGAAAGAATGGTCTAGAGCAATCCCCAGAATTTTGTAAATATTTCAGTTAGGCTTTACCCTAAAAGCACCAGTGATACTAAATTGTATTCCTCAATACAGAATTTGCATGCCTAGTGCTGAAATCTTAATGAGTATCAAACCACTCTAAAATTCTGTGCGCAAGTTTATTCTTGGTGATCTTAGACCTTGCTATTGCTCAATCATCTTCACCTTCTAGACGAGATTTTCAGTCTATGAGTTGATTGTTTTGGGAAGCTCAAAGTCTCCTGTTTTCGACCTGATTCTCTTCAGTAACTATGGTTTGACCTGAAAGATTCAAGCCGCTCTGCGGTTCCTAAAACAGTCATTTTGTGGAGCTTTTGTTTCTCCAAAGCCTCTTTTCAGAGAGAACTTCTGAATTTACTCAAGAGTGCATCCAGAATCACCGATCTTCCAGCGCGCGTTGCAAGGAAAACTTTATGCTGTCTAGAACCATTTTGAAAAAGAGAACAAGGAAACCTCAAAGAGTTTCTCTCAATCGGAATCCCGTCGTGCGATCGCTCAAATTCATCGCGACGCAGCTGTCTCCTACTTGGCGAAGCTGCATTCTACTCACCAGTGCGATCTTTCTGCTGTGGAACTGTGCCGCTATTGCTCAACAGCCAGCAACGCTAGAAAGCGTATCGCAAACGGCATCTGACCTGCGGGTCGGTTTAGATACCGTGTGGGTAATGATTGCAGGCTTCTTAGTGTTCTTCATGAACGCAGGATTTTGCATGTTAGAAGCAGGATTTTGCCGCGAGAAGAACGCAGTGAACATTCTGTCAAAAAACTTAGTTGTCTTTGCCTTATCTACAATTGCCTTCTGGGCGCTCGGCTTTGGGCTGATGTTCAGTGATGGCAATGACTTCATTGGTTCTAGCGGATTCTTCTTAACTGGGGCAGACAATAGTCCTGCTACAGCAGACGCTTACCAAGGTGTCTTCTCAGCATTAAATTGGACAGGAATTCCTCTGGGCGCGAAGTTCTTCTTCCAACTCGTTTTCGCTGGAACAGCGGCCACGATTGTATCGGGTGCTGTAGCTGAACGCATTAAGTTCGTTGACTTTCTAATCTTTAGCTTGCTATTGGTAGGAATTGCTTACCCGATTACCGGACATTGGGTCTGGGGGGGCGGATGGCTTGCTGACGCTGGGTTTTACGATTTTGCAGGTTCGACAGTGGTTCACGCGGTCGGCGGTTGGGCTGCCTTGATGGGAGCCGCTTTTCTAGGCCCAAGAATTGGCAAATATGCTTCAGATGGGCGATCAAATGCAATCCCCGGTCACAACATGGCAATTGCAACCTTGGGAGCCTTGATCCTTTGGTTAGGCTGGTTTGGCTTTAACCCAGGTTCTGCAATGGGCGTGGGCAACGGTTCTTTGATTGCACATATTGCCTTAACGACCAATACGGCAGGTGCATTTGGAGCGATCGCAGCGACTATCACGGCGTGGATTGTATTGGGTAAACCTGATTTGTCAATGATCGTGAATGGATTGTTAGCAGGATTGGTCGCGGTTACTGCGCCCTGTGCGTTCATTAGCGTGCCTTCTGCAGCAATCATTGGTGCGATCGGTGGCATTTTAGTGGTCTTCGCGGTCGGTTTCTTTGATTCGATTAAAATTGACGATCCGGTTGGTGCAATTTCAGTTCACCTGGTCAATGGCATTTGGGGTACGTTGGCACTCGGCTTGTTTAGTCAAGGCGATGCATTCGGAGCGACTCCTGCTCCTGCGGCAGGTCTGTTCTTTGGCGGTGGCATCGGTCAGCTCTGGATTCAGTTGATTGGCACGTTGTCAGTTGGAGGGCTTACGGTTCTACTTTCCAGCATTTTCTGGATTGCGCTGAAGTCAACCTTGGGTATCCGAGTGACGGCTGAGGAAGAAATGGTTGGACTCGATATTTCGGAACACGGCATGGAAGGCTATGCCGGTTTCGCGAAAGAGACTTCCTTTGGAAGCGCTACACATCAGGACTTTCCAAGTGATGTGGTAGGAAAGACGTATCAATAGAGCGACGAGTTTTTTGGCTCGGTACTCCTAAATTTCATTACTTCTAAATCAAAGAGTGGTTCTAAATGTCTAGAACCGCTCTTTGATTGCTTTAAACCTACGGCTGAGTGAACATCCAATTCGCTTGCCTTAAATAATGAATAATGTTTCACCCAAGCCATTTGAAACCGAAAGTAATATTTTAATATTCTGCTTCTGCCGAGCAGTAGATACTTTGCTATGCCCTGAGATAGATCTACCCTTTCTAAGCTGACAAAGTGATCGCAATCAAAATGTATTTTTCTATACAGAATCTTCCCACTCAAAATTGGTGAAATCCAATGATACGAATCAGGTGGCTGATTATATCAAACTCATAGTTTTGGCGTTGAAGGTCGAAAGTCAGTGTTGAAAAAACTTCTAACGATAGGGCTAGTGGCATTAATGCTGCTATCGATTCCTCTTACGGGTAGTGTCCTTGCTGAACCTGCAACGGCTGAATCTGCTCAAACAGCGGCAACCACCGCAACGGTGCAGGCAGACACAGCCTTTATGCTAATCTGTGCGGCTTTGGTCTTGCTGATGACTCCTGGACTCGCGTTTTTCTACGGCGGGTTTGTGCGATCGCGCAACGTCCTCAACACCATGATGATGACCTTCATTCTCATGGGCATTGTTGGCGTCTCCTGGATTCTGTGGGGCTACAGCCTGTCCTTTGCGCCAGGTCTACCTTTTATTGGTGGCTTGCAGTGGCTGTTTCTAAATGGAGTTGGTCTAGAAACAACCGATTATCTGAACGGTTCCGCGCCGGATGCAGTAGTATCTTATGCCGCTACGATTCCGCACGAAACATTCATGATGTATCAAGGAATGTTTGCCATTATTACGCCAGCGCTCATTTCTGGTGCGATCGTAGAGCGCATTAGCTTTAAGGCTTATTTTTGGTTTATTGTTCTGTGGTCAACCCTTCTATATCCTATTTTTGCTCATATGGTATGGGCGAAAGGTGGATTTCTCGGCTTGTATGGTGGACTAGGAGCGCTAGATTTTGCAGGCGGTACAGTCGTTCACATTAGTTCTGGGGTTTCGGCTCTGGTTGCGGCTCGGGTAATTGGTCCGCGTAAGACGTTCCCAAATCAACCTGCTGCGCCTCACAACGTGCCTTATATCTTGATCGGTGCGGGTCTTTTGTGGTTTGGCTGGTTTGGCTTTAACGCTGGTAGTGCCCTCGCGTCTGGATCACTGGCTACAGTAGCATTCGTGGCAACCAATAGCGCTGCGGCAGCAGCGGCACTTGTGTGGGTCATTTTGGAATGGGTGTTGCGCGGCAAGCCGACTGCTGTTGGCATTGCGACAGGTGCCGTCGCAGGTTTAGTAGGGGTTACACCAGCAGCTGGGTTTGTTACCCCCGTAGCTGCGCTGCTAATTGGTGCAATTACATCAACCGCTTGCTTCTTCGCCGTCAGCCTCAAAGCCAAGTTGCAGTTTGACGACTCTCTAGATACCTTTCCGGTTCACGGTGTGGGCGGAACAGTCGGCGCATTGCTAACTGGTCTTTTTGCAACAAAAGCGGTGAACTCAGCAGGCGGCGATGGGTTGTTCTATGGCAATCCGGGTCAGCTAGTTACGCAAATCATTGCAATCCTGATTGCCTACGCGATCGCAGGCATTGGAACCTTTGTGATTTTGAAAGTTTTAGATGCCACGATTGGCTTACGAGTCAATTCCGAAGCCGAACTGCAAGGGGTGGATGTTAATGAGCATGGCGAAGAAGGATATGGAGAAGAAATGGGTGCATTCAGTATGACCCGCGTTGAGTAATTCAATTATTTCTGTCTAGAACAGTGATTTCTGTCTGAAACGATAAATGAAGTAAGGCTCCAAAGCATCTAACTTTGGAGCCTTGTGTTTCAGGAGATTGAGGTGGAATAGAGTTAGCGACGGTTCGCTTGTTTTTCCTTATCTTGACGACGGCGATCGCGCCAGTCTGCCAGGGTCAAGTAGATCACTCCGCCTGTAACGACGACTAAAAGACCAAATGCGACCAAAACCAGAATGCTAAAGAGGTTGCTAGCTTCCATTGAGCAAGGTTCTTTTGAATAAATTGATTTAGAGTCCGGAGCCAGAGGCTAGGCTGCGGACTAAGAGCAGCAACTAGAATCCGTTACGACCCCAGACAACCATCGAGATAGAGAATGTAAACACCGCCAACAGCGCAATCCAACCGAGCGACAAAATATCCATAGTTATACTGTCCAACCAAACGTTACAGAAGAATGCTAAATCTAATGATAAATCAAAGATGAAGCACTAAGATCTTGGATGCACTACTGAGACGTGAGATTAGACAAGATTGAAGACATGATGTGGGAAGAACGGGTTGAATCGATCAAAGCAGGCGGCGTTTCGCTAGGAGCGGTAGCGGCCATTTTTCCGCTGACTCTCCTGATTAATCAAGTAGCTGTCCTTCAGGGCTTGGCAGAGCCAGTTGCGCCTAGAGGAGGACTTTCCGTACTAGGCATGAGCGATTTACAAGGGTGGGTGAGCTTTGCGATCGCGCTCTTTACAGGCTTCTTGTTTGGGATCACCTATCGCTACGTGATTCGTCAAGACCCGAACCTACACTTACGCTCAGGAGCGGTTTTGGCATTTGGACTCGTGCGCGGGCTGGCTCAAATCGATGTGGGATTGACGACCCAGGGTAGCCTTTTTCCGTTTGTGATTTTGGCGGGAGAAAGCATTGTTTTGTTTGCGATCGCGCGGCTTGTTCTAGATTGGGCAATGGTGCAGAAATGGGTGAAACCATTTCCGTAAGGGTGAATGTTTACGCTCATTAAACTTTGCGGTAGTTTAGGCAGTCTTTCATGCAAATCCTTTATCGTTGAAGAACGCTGAATCTCAGTACGGAAACCAGACCTGTTTTTAGTCGCAAAAGCCGCCCCTACACTCTGGGTAATCTTTGGTTAGATAGAAACAGATTCACGATTTCACTCAGGAGAATCCTGTGAACCAGAACAACCTTCAAGCCCTGCAACTTGGCTTAAATGGCGTCGGACGCCTGATCACTCTAATTGGTGTTGTGTGGCTACTTGCTGCCCTAGGGTTAGGCTGGTTGATTAAGTCATTTTTTGTATTGTTGGCGTTGCTGCTCCTCGCTCCGGTTGTGGCAGTGATTGGGTTACGCTGGTGGTTGCGGAAGAATCTTGTGCAGGCAGCTTGCCCGGTCTGCGATTTTGAGTTGACTGGTTTGAACCATGCGGAGGTTCAATGTCCCAACTGTGGTGAACCGCTTCAGGCTGAACATGGTAAGTTCAAGCGGTTGACGCCCGTTGGCACGATTGATGTTGATGCGGTAGAAGTTTCGGCTCAAGTCTTGGAAGATTAGGCGATTGGCTCGAGCTTACTGCACGTCAGCGTTTTCTCGATCGCGTTTCTGAACGGCGAGCGTATTGCGTTCCCAAAACACATTATTGGTGAAGCCCTGAATTGCTTGATCAGAGTCGGCTAATTCTAGTCGGCGCTCAGTTAGCAAGCAATATTCTTCGTTCAAATCAATTCCTAAATACTGCCTGCCCAGCTTTTTTGCAACGACAGAAGACGTTCCACTGCCGACAAAGGGATCGAACACAAAATCGCCAGGGTTAGAGCTTGCAAGAATCAGTTTAGCGAGCAGCTTTTCACTTTTTTGGGTGGGATGTTCCGTATTTTCTGCCATTGACCAGAACGGAATTGTGATATCTGTCCAGAAGTTTGATGGGTGGGTATCGCGAAAATTTCCGCCCTTTGTTGTTTCCCAATCTTTGGGAGTGCCATCTTGAGTCCGGTAAGGCGCTTTTACCTGACGACGCAGCTTGACGGCTTCTAAATTGAAGGTGTAATGGTTAGAAGCGGTACAAAACCAGATATCCTCACTAGAGTTTTTCCAATTTGCTTTTGCACCACGTCCTTTCTCTCGCTCCCAAGTGATGCGATTTTGTACCACGAAGTGGCGGGTTGCGACCATGAATATAGAGGCAGATGACAACCAATCGCCGCAGATGTAGATAGAGGCGGTTGGCTTAAGCAGCGGCTTGAGGGCGACTATGAGTTGATCGAGCCATGCGGTGTAGTCTTCCACTGCCCGTCTAGCAAACTTTAGTCCATTAAAGTCTTTCGTTAGGTTATAGGGCGGATCAAGAATCAGCAGATCAACGCTGCTTGAGGGTAGATGCTGAACGATGTCGAGGCAATTGCCCTGGATCGTTCCGATCGCCAAAGCGGGCAGCGTCGGTTCGAGCGTGAGAAGGCGCGATCGCAGCCGCTGTCGGTCGGCGTCAGTCAAGGTCAAGCTCCGATTTCGCGACGATCGCGGTTTGCTAGGAATGGCAGGCAAATTGGTTTCTAACCCTCACTTTTTCTAATCGTTTCTAATATTTTGTAGCCACCTTCGATACAGCTTCAGCAATTTTTCTCGCTGAGCCGCAAAAAAGTTCTAGACTTTACTCAATTCTGCGGAAACCAAATTCATCTTGATTAACTAGAGTAATAATATGTCGCACTTCTTCCAGGCGCGGCAATCCTATTAGAGATTCGACTCTAGTAACAAACTCAGATTGAAACACAGGATGGACTTGTCATGAAAAAGTTTTTTTCGCCTACTGCTTACGTAGATATACGCAAAAGCCTTAGTGAATACTCGGCCAACTCTATGCAGGAATGATGAAGCATCCGCAAAATTGCCGGATTTTTGCCCTCTACTTGACGTAATATTGTGCTGTAGGGGGCATCCAATAAGCTGCTTTATCTATATAGGTTGCCGCGATGAGTACCTTTTCAAAGACCGCGTTTATAGCAACTTTGGCTTTAGGTACATCCATAGGACTGGCTACGCTCCAAGCTAGCGGAGTAGGATTCCGTAACGTTGCTGATTTGTTTTTCAAGCAAGCTTCTCAGAGTGTTCGTAATTCTCCAAATACCAAAGCCGTTAAGTTGCCTAATCGAACGCTTAATTCGGTTAACGTCACGTTTGAACCTGATCCAAACGACCCGCCAACGACAACTGGCGGATCTGGAACACGTTGAACTTCAGATCCATTAGATTGACTCGTAGAAAGCCCACGACGGTAACGCTAGTGGGCTTTTTGCTATGCCATTAAAGGTTTTAGCATGAGGGTGAGTTAGTCAGTTCAATTGCGTTCTATGCTTCTTTAAAGCTGCAATCTTGAGAATTTCAAATTACTGATGAATTATTCTGACATTGATATTGCTCCCTTCATTGATCATTCGCTACTCGGCGCGATCGCAACGCCGCAGCAGGTTGAACAATGGTGTGATGAAGCCGACCGCTATAGATTTGCAGCAGTTTGTGTGAATCCGGTGCATGTGCGCCAAGCCGTGGATTTACTGCACAACAAAATGCCCAAAGTGTGTACCGTAATCGGATTTCCGACTGGAGCAACGACTTCTGCGGTCAAACTATACGAGGCGCAAGAAGCGGCAGAAAATGGAGCGACTGAATTGGATGTTGTGATTAATTTAGGCTGGCTAAAGTCTGGAATGACCAGTGAAGTTCATCGAGAATTAGCAGAGATTCGGGAATCCACTGGGCAATCCATCAAAGCCATTCTAGAGATGTCACTTTTGACAGATGCTGAAAAACGGCTGGCGGGTGAAATCTGCTTAGATGCTGGAGTTGCTTTTCTCAAGACTAGTACTGGCTGGAGTGGTGGCGCAACCATCAGCGACGTTCGCCTGCTGAAAGAAATTGCTCAAGACAGAGTTGGAATTAAGGCTTCTGGGGGAATCCGTACCATTGAGCAAGCTTTAGAGTTAATCATGGCAGGCGCAACTCGTCTCGGCACATCTCGTGGCGTTGATCTTCTACGTCAGCGCGATACCCTAGAAAAGGGATAAAACAGCTACGGTAACGCTACGTTAAAGAGGGATGAGTCGAACTTATAAGGCGATTGGAATTAATCTTAAGGCAACGCTTCTAGGAGAGGCGGATCGGGTGTTGACTATTCTCACTAAAGAGCATGGGCTGATCCGGGCCGTGGCCATGGGAGCACGGAAGCAAACTTCAAAAATGGGCGGACGGAGCGGCTTATTTGTCGTTAACAATTTGTTGCTTGCTCAAGGAAAAACGCTCGACAAGATTACTCAGGCTGAAACGCTAGAGTCTTATCCAGGGCTAGGGCGTAACCTCAAGAAACTAACGGCGGGGCAATATTTGGCAGAACTTGTATTGAATCAGGCGTTGAGCGAGCAGCCTCAAGCTGACTTGTTTTACCTGCTGAATGAGCATCTAGGACGAATTGAGCGATCGCCCGATTCCGATGTATTAGCTCGCCTCACTCATGCCGTGTTTCAGATGCTGGCGATCGCAGGCGTTGCTCCGCAGGTGCATCAGTGCTGTTTGACGCAGACCCTGCTCAAGCCTGATGTGAATGATCCAAACTGGCAGGTGGGCTTCAGCGCAATCGCAGGCGGAGCCGTCACGCTAAAAGCCCTGGAACAAATTCAAGCGCAAGAACCTTCTGCTTCGCCGCGAGTTCAGTCTACAGTAGGAGAATACCGAGTTACCCCCGCCCCTAGCGCTACCGCAGTCACGCCGCCCTCCGCTTCTCGCCGCCCGTCTTCTCAAACCACTACCCTAAATGCCGTTGAGCTATCTGTTTTTCAACAATTAGCGAATGCAGAACTCACTCAGTCTTCTATCTCATCCTTGGTGTGGTTGTCTCTAGAGCGGCTGCTTCGCCAGTATGCTCAACATCACTTTGATCGTCCCATTCGATCGGCTACGCTCATCGATACCTGTTTTGCTCCTGAATTGTCTGAACTGCCATGATTCGACCTTGCTATTCTGACGACCTTTCTCTCTCTTCCGTCTTTGCACACAGCCCCAATGGTAAACTTGGGAGCGAGCCGTCGGAAGTCTATTCGGGTGAGGAGAGCGTTCCGTCCATGTTACGAACCCAGGAAAATTCTCCTGACCATTCTGAGAAATCATCGATGATGGATTATGAACCATCGGTGAATGGTAATGGAAAAGCGGCTTTAGCTGGTAAACATTTATCCGAAGATACGGGTGGAGAGGCGGTGTCAGTTACAGATATACCTAGTACTCCGCCTGAGCAAAACGATCATCAGCCGCCAAACCTGCCGCCCGATGAAGAGGATCGTGGGTTTGCTCCGGTGCTGAGAAACCGCAATTTTCTGACGCTTTGGGCAGGGCAGGTCTTCTCGCAGTTGTCGGATAAAGTTTATCTGGTGTTAATGATTGCGCTGATTGCGAGTCGCTTTCAGTCTGAGGGCCAAACGATCAGTGGTTGGGTGTCTTCGATTATGATCGCCTTCACCATTCCGGCAGTGCTGTTTGGCTCGATCGCGGGGGTATTTGTCGATCGCTGGTCAAAGAAAGCCGTTTTGGTTGCGACCAATCTGTTGCGCGGGGCACTGGTGTTTGCGATTCCTTCGCTGATTTGGCTGTCTCACGGGTTAAAAACCATTCACGGTTTACCCGTCGGATTCTGTCTACTTCTGGTGGTCACGCTTCTGGTTTCGACCTTGACTCAGTTCTTTGCCCCGGCAGAACAATCGCTCATTCCGCTGGTGGTTGAGCGTCGGCATTTGCTATCAGCTAATTCGCTCTACACCACCACGATGATGGCATCGGTGATCATTGGATTTGCGGTGGGCGAACCGTTGTTGGGGCTGGCAGATTCGTTAGTTGAGCGGCTGGGTGGATTTCCTGATTTAGGAAAAGAACTGCTGGTGGGCGGTGGGTATGCGATCGCGGGCTTGCTGCTTCTCCTGATGAAAACAGGTGAGAAAAACAAGGATGACGTTCTACCTGAAGATCAGCCCCACGTGTTTGAGGATATCAAAGATGGATTGCGCTATCTCAAAGATCACTCCCACGTTCGCGGTGCATTAATTCAACTCGTGATTCTCTTCTCGATTTTTGCCGCGCTGGCAGTCCTATCCGTTAGGCTTGCCGAAGTAATGCCCGAAATTAAATCGTCGCAGTTCGGCTTTTTGCTGGCGGCGGGCGGTGTCGGTATGGCAGGAGGAGCGGCCATCTTAGGTAGTGTTGGGCAGCGCTTTACCCATGCTCGCTTAGGCACGATCGGTTCAACAGGAATGGCCGCTTCGCTGACTGGAATTGCGTTTTTCTATCACCACTTGTGGATTACCCTGCTGCTGATTGCGTCGCTCGGTGCGTTTGCGGCGCTGGTTGGCATTCCAATGCAGACGACGATTCAGCAAGAAACTCCGGAAGATATGCGCGGTAAGGTGTTTGGATTGCAGAACAATGCGGTCAATATTGCTCTCAGCTTGCCGCTTGTCTTAGCAGGCGTTTCAGAAACATTATTTGGGCTGCGGATCGTCTTTTTGGCACTTGCCGCTCTGACGATCGCAGGAGGAACTCTGACCTGGTATATTTCCCATACGAGGAGATCTTCGGAGGGATGAGGGATGAGGGATGAGGGATGAGAGGATGAAGCGCAAAACATCCTCTAATAACCCGTTCCCCCACAGCCGACGCCCCCCTTCATTTAAAACCTACTGAAATGCATATAGCTTGGCTTGGAAAGAAAGCGCCGTTTTGCGGCAATGTTACTTATGGTCGAGAGGTTACGAATGCACTGTTAGATCGTGGGCATCGGGTTAGTTTCTTTCATTTTGCTCAGGAGGATGCGGGGCCGGACAATTGGCCCGATTTTCAGGAGATTCCGATTCCGTTTCTCTACAAGTCTCAGATTTACACCATTCCAACGTTTCGATCGAGTAAAGTGTTGGCTCAAGCGCTACGAGATGTTCAGCCTGATCTCGTTCATGCCTCGCTCACGCTCTCGCCCCTTGATTTTTTGCTGCCAGAAATTTGCGAGGAGTTGGGCATTCCGCTGATTGCTACGTTTCATCCGCCCTTTGATCGCAAGCGACGCAATTTTACATCGGGCACTCAGCATCTGATGTATCAGCTTTATGCGCCGTTTTTGGCAAACTACGATCGCACGATCGTGTTTTCGTATATTCAGCGAGATTTGCTGATTAAATTGGGCGTTCCCGCCGAGCGAGTGGTAGTGATTCCAAATGGTGTGGATTCGGAGAGATACTCCCCTGGGCGATCGACCCTTAATGCAGAATTTCGGGCAGAGCGGATTTTTCTCTATCAAGGTCGCGTTGCCCCTGAAAAGAACGTTGAGTCTCTACTGAAGGCTTGGAAAACCTCGGAGATGAACTTGAACAGTAAGCTACTGATTGTGGGAAATCACGGTCCGTTGGCAACGTCGTTAATGCCGTTTTATGGACCTGAACACGGCATTCATTGGCTCGGCTTCATTGCTGAAGAGCAGCGACGAATTGAGATTTTAAGAGGAGCCGATGTGTTCATTCTGCCATCGCTTGTGGAAGGATTGTCGTTGTCGCTGCTAGAAGCAATGTCGTCTGGATTGGCGTGTATTGCGACCGATGCAGGCGCGGATGGAGAGGTGCTAGAAGATGGTGCGGGAGTGGTGATGAGTACGCAGCGGGTAACGGCCCAGTTAAAGACACTATTGCCGCTTTTTCAAGATCACTCAGAGATTACAGCGCTGTTGGGGCAGAAAGCGCGGCAAAGAGTACTCGATCGCTACACTTTGAGTCGCAATATTACTCAGGTTGAAGAGTTGTATGAAGCGGTGTTGCAATTGCCACGTTTACCGCTCAGTCTGATCTAGACCGGAGAAACGACAGATTATTTCAAGCGCCAGTTGGTACGGTTCCAGTCGTAGATGCCCTGGATCTCAAATTCGTTGCCGTTATCGAAGCGAATCGTGCAGGTTGCGCTAAAGTCGGCAGTTGTGGGAGCGGTGGTATGGATGACTGTACAAGCAAACCATTCTCGGCTACAGGGTCCGTCGTCTTGTACCCATTCCCACAAAGCGTTGCAAACTTCGATGCGATCGCCCACTTTGATCCGAGCAGCGTCATGGTCGGTGTATTCGGCAAGATGCGAGGGAGTAATTGATTGCAGCCAAACCATCCCATACGATTCGCGAATAAATTGAACTGCGCCTGATCTCCGATTTTGTAGCCAGTCATTGAGTAGGGTCGTTTTCCAATCTCGATCCTGAGCTTGCTGATCTCGAATGAAGCGGAGTAGGATTTGTCGCTGATCGTTGCTCAGTTGTGAAAGAGGATTTGGGATTTGCTTGTCAAATTGTTCAGTCATCCAGGTGCTGATGACTTGGAATAAGGTTTGTTGTTGGGTCGAGTCGAGGGGACGACCCATCGCACTGCATTCTCGAATAGCAAGTTCTAATAGTGCATGGATGTCAGGACGAGTCATAGCGGCGACACTACAGTGGCAACACTACAGTAGTAACATTAAGTGAACCGCGATCGCGCGATCCGACTCCTCTGCTCCTGGTTCACGGTTATGGTGATTGTGATAACAGCAGCGCGATCGAAGCAAGTACTCACCCCAACAAAACTAAGTGGGATGAGTACTTGCGAATGAATAGCCTGCCAATTTAGGCTATCAACTTAGGCAAATTTACCAGCCGTTGCAGCAATTAGGAAGGCAGCGTAGGTGAGAATATAACCCACCGTAAAGTGAATTAGACCTACCAGCCAACCTTGAACGATCGAGAGTGCGACTGGCTTGTCCTTCCAACGAACTAGGTTCGCTAAAGGTGTGCGCTCGTGCGCCCAAACCAGAGTTTCGATCAATTCTTGCCAGTAGCCTCTCCAGGAGATCAAGAACATGAATCCGGTTGCCCAAACCAGGTGTCCAAACAGGAACATCCAGGCCCAGACAGACAGATTAGTTGTGCCGTAAGGATTGTACCCGTTGATCAGCGGAGCAGAATACTGCCACAGATAGTCGCGCAACCAACCCATGAGATAGGTCGAGCTTTCGTTGAATTGAGCGACGTTACCCGACCAGATGGCGAGGTGCTTCCAGTGCCAGTAGAACGTAGCCCACCCAATCGTATTCAACATCCAAAAGATAGCTAGGAAGAAAGACTGTTGCCAAGCAGAGATTTGGCAGGTGCCGCCGCGTCCGGGTCCGTCGCAGGGGAAGGAGAAGCCAAAATCTTTCTTATCGGGCATCAGTTTGGTTCCACGAGCATCTAACGCGCCTTTGAGACAGATGAGCGTGGTGACGTGTAGACCGAGCGCGATCGCATGGTGAACCAAGAAATCGCCAGGGCCAATCGTCAGGAACAAGGAGTTTGTTCCGTTGTTAATTGCTTCTATCCAACCGGGCAGGTAGGTTGCGCCCGTGTTAGATGCCAGACTATCCGCATTAGATAGCAGAGTGTTAATGCCGTATATCGCTTTGCCGTGAGAGGCTTGGACGAATTGAGCAAACACTGGCTCGATCAGGATTTGCTTGTCAGGTGCCCCGAACGCAACTTGAACATCGTTGTGAACGTACAAGCCGAGTGTGTGGAAGCCGAGGAAGAGTGATACCCAGCTCAAATGGGAGATGATGGCTTCTTTATGCCCAATGAACCGTTGCAGCACATTATTCTTGTTTTGCTCAGGATCGTAATCCCGAATCCAGAAAATCGCGCCGTGGGCAAACGCACCGACCATGAAGAACCCCGCAAGGTATTGATGGTGCGTATACAAAGCGGCTTGAGTCGTGAAGTCTTTTCCCATGAAGGCGTAGGGCGGCATCGCATACATATGCTGCGCTACTACAGACAACGCCGTTCCCAAAGCAGCAAGGTGAATGCCCAGCTGAAAGTGCAGGGAGTTGTTATAGGTGTCGTACAGCCCTTGGTGCGGTAAGTTACCTTGACCATCAACGCTCTTACCAAAGAAATTCTTGGCGTTAACAATATCTTTGATACTGTGACCAATGCCAAAGTTGGTTCTGTACATGTGACCCGCGATGATAAAGATCACCGCGATCGCCAGATGGTGGTGTGCCATATCCGTCAGCCAGAGCGATTCTGTCTGGGGATGAAAGCCACCTAGGAACGTCAAAATTGCGGTTCCTGAACCCTGCGCTGTGCCGAACACGTGATCCGCCGTATCAGCGTTCTGAGCGTAAGCGCCCCAATCTCCCGTGAAAAAGGGTCTCAAACCCGCAGGATGGGGTAGGGTAGACAGGAAATTATTCCAGCCCACGTGCTGTCCGCGTGATTCGGGAATTGCAACGTGGATCAAGTGCGCTGCCCAAGCGAGAGAACTCACCCCAAACAATCCTGCCAAGTGATGGTTGAGCCGAGACTCAGCATTCTTGAACCAGGCTAAACTGGGGCGAAACTTGGGTTGTAGGTGCAGCCAGCCTGCAAACAGGAAGAGACCTGCCAGGAACATCAGGAAAATTGCACCTTGGTACAAATCACCATTGGTTCGCATACCGATGGTGTACCACCAGTGATACACGCCTGAATAGGCGATGTTGACCGGATAGTTCACGCCCCCTTGGGTGAAAGCATCTACCGCAGGTTGACCAAATTGAGGGTCCCAGATGGCGTGTGCAATCGGGCGAACATTGAGCGGATCTTTGATCCATTGAGGAAAGTTACCTTGCCATGCCACGTGAAATAGAAGACTCGATGTCCATAGAAAAATGATTGCCACATGACCGAAGTGAGTTGCAAATATCTTTTGATAAAGCTTCTCTTCGGTCATGCCATCATGGCTTTCAAAGTCGTGCGCAGTGGCAATACCATACCAGATGCGCCGTGTAGTCGGGTCTTGAGCGAGGTCTTGGCTAAATTTTGGAAACTTTGTCGCCATATCTTTCGCCTACATTTTTTCTGAACAATGTTTGTTTGAAACTGGACGATAGGAAACTGAACGATAATGAGTCGCTCAAACACAGAAGTTTTCAGCTTTCCACCATTTCAGAAGAGAACAGAATGGAAGGCAAAAGCAGAGTTAATACCCAGATAGATGGTCGTTGAATTTTTTGTTACTGGACACAAAACTCGGCTGTAGAGAAATTATTCCGTTTAGAACTAACAAATTCGCATCAGCTAGCTCAATACTTTAATAGTTACCCCTGCCTTACTTGCCTACCTTAAGATAGAAACTAATTTAATTCAAGTGGTGCTGACAAACACAATTTAAAGAATCAATAATTGGTAGCTAAACATTAAAAGATTAGCGTTTATTAAGGATTTTTAAGATTACTTTCTTGCAATAAAAAGCTCTCATCCCTTGGCAAAAAGATAAGAGCCAGTTACGACGATCTAAATTTCCAATTTGAAGGTAAACGCTACGGAAATCCTTGAATTCTCCCGAAAGACTGAGCTTCTGTTACAGATAAAAGTATCGATTGATTCAGTCGGTAATAACGAACAAAAAAGATATCGGTGTTCCAACAAGACGAAGATTCAAAAGAGCTAATCATTAAAATTTTTGTAGTAATCACATTGGTTCCCTTTCATTATTTAACTTCTATTGCTATTGGTATGAAAGCGCAATTGGAGCGAAGGAAGATATCACTTACTAATTCACAATTCACCGTTTTATCATCTAAGTTTTCACTGTTTAATGCACACGCTATGATTCTTGATACCGCGATCGCAGTTCCAAGTTTTACACCATGAGATCTCAACTGGAGTTGAGACTAAGCGGAAATAAGCCCAACCCGTGTTACGGTGCTGAGCC